>NZ_JBSMYC010000008.1:0-2486 GCF_053762225.1 Aerococcus vaginalis | reverse complement strand
AACCATTTCGTATCATCATTGCTTATCCGTTGGATAAGTCCTCGAGCGATTAGTACTTGTCCGCTTCATCTGTCACCAGACTGCCACTCCAAGCCTATCAACCTGATCGTCTCTCAGGGCTCTTACTTCTTTCGAATGGGAAATCTCATCTCGAGGTGGGTTTCACGCTTAGATGCTTTCAGCGCTTATCCACTCCGCACATAGTTACCCAGCGATGCTCTTGGTAGAACAACTGGTACGCCAGCGGTGCGTCCATCCCGGTCCTCTCGTACTAAGGATAGCTCCTCTCAAATTTCCTGCGCCCGCGACGGATAGGGACCGAACTGTCTCACGACGTTCTGAACCCAGCTCGCGTACCGCTTTAATGGGCGAACAGCCCAACCCTTGGGACCGACTTCAGCCCCAGGATGCGATGAGCCGACATCGAGGTGCCAAACCTCCCCGTCGATGTGAACTCTTGGGGGAGATAAGCCTGTTATCCCCAGGGTAGCTTTTATCCGTTGAGCGATGGCCCTTCCATACGGTGCCACCGGATCACTAAGCCCGACTTTCGTCCCTGCTCGACTTGTAGGTCTCACAGTCAAGCTCCCTTCTGCCTTTACACTCTGCGAATGATTTCCAACCATTCTGAGGGAACCTTTGGGCGCCTCCGTTACATTTTGGGAGGCGACCGCCCCAGTCAAACTACCTGACTGACACTGTCTCCCACCCCGATTAGGGGTGCGGGTTAGAATGATCACCTCACAAGGGTAGTATCCCACCATCGCCTCCATCGACACTAGCGTGCCGATTTCTATGGCTCCTACCTATCCTGTACATGTGAAACAAGCATTCAATATCAACCTGTAGTAAAGCTCCATGGGGTCTTTCCGTCCTGTCGCGGGTAGCCGGCATCTTCACCGGCACTACAATTTCACCGAGTCTCTCGTCGAGACAGTGCCCAAATCGTTGCGCCTTTCGTGCGGGTCAGAACTTACCTGACAAGGAATTTCGCTACCTTAGGACCGTTATAGTTACGGCCGCCGTTTACCGGGGCTTCAGTTCAGAGCTTCGCTAATGCTAACCCTTCTCCTTAACCTTCCGGCACCGGGCAGGCGTCAGCCTCTATACGTCATCTTTCGATTTAGCAGAGACCTATGTTTTTGATAAACAGTCGCTTGGGCCATTTCACTGCGGCTGACTTGCGTCAGCACCCCTTCTTCCTAAGTTACGGGGTCATTTTGCCGAGTTCCTTAACGAGAGTTCGCTCGCTCACCTTAGGATTCTCTCCTCAACTACCTGTGTCGGTTTGCGGTACGGGTGATTTCATTCTCACTAGAAACTTTTCTTGACAGTGTGACATCGGCAGCTTCGATACTAAAACTTCTCTCCCCATCACAGCTTGTCCTTATCGAAAAGCATTTGACTCTTCGACAGACTCACTGCTTGGACGCGTCTTTCCATCTCCGCGCTCTGCTTAGCCTGCTGTGTCCTTCCCTCGTTCAAACAAATGAAACCAGTACAGGAATATCAACCTGTTGACCATCGTCTACTCCGTTCGGTCTTGACTTAGGTCCCGACTAACCCTGGGAGGACGAGCCTTCCCCAGGAAACCTTAGTTATTCGGTGGATGGGATTCTCACCCATCTTTCGCTACTCATACCGGCATTCTCACTTCTAACCGCTCCACATGTCCTCACGATCATGCTTCACTGCTGTTAGAACGCTCTCCTACCATCCCTACGGGATCCACGGCTTCGGTGTTCAGTTTAGCCCCGGTACATTTTCGGCGCAGGGTCACTCGATTAGTGAGCTATTACGCACTCTTTCAATGGTGGCTGCTTCTAAGCCAACATCCTAATTGTCTGTGCAACCCCACATCCTTTTCCACTTAACTGAAACTTAGGGACCTTAGCCGGTGGTCTGGGCTCTTTCCCTTTCGACGACGGATCTTATCACTCGCCGTCTGACTCCCAAAGAGCAAATCTTCGGCATTCGGAGTTTATCAGATCTCAGTAACACCTAACGTGCCCGTTGATCAAACAGTGCTCTACCTCCGAGATTCTCCTTTGAGGCTAGCCCTAAAGCTATTTCGGAGAGAACCAGCTATCTCCAGGTTCGATTGGAATTTCACCGCTACCCACACCTCATCCCCGCCTTTTTCAACAGACGTGGGTTCGGGCCTCCAGTGTGTTTTACCACACCTTCACCCTGGACATGGGTAGATCACCTGGTTTCGGGTCGACGACAACAAACTCGTTGCCCATTTCAGACTCGCTTTCGCTACGGCTCCACTTGTACAGCTTAACCTTGCTTGCTATCGTCACTCGCCGGTCCGTTAAACAAAAAGTACGCCATCACCCATTAACGGGCTCTGACTGTTTGTAAGCATACGGTTTCAGGTACTCTTTCACTCCCCTCCCGGGGTGCTTTTCACCTTTCCCTCACGGTACTGGTTCACTATCGGTCACTAAGGAGTATTTAGCCTTACGAGATGGTCCTCGCGG
>NZ_JBSMYC010000007.1:0-17845 GCF_053762225.1 Aerococcus vaginalis | reverse complement strand
CTTGCTCTGTCAATTCACTGTAACTTGGGTTTGGCGTGTTGCTGTCTGCTGGAGTGATCTTGTCCCATGAACCATCTGGGTTCTGGTCTTTTTCTTCACCATTGACACCAACTTGAACGTTGATTGGGTTTTCTCCTGGCTGTGTCTGGTCAGAAGCTTGCTCGTTATTTTCATCACCTGGAGTAATCACTAACCCATTATCATTAGCATTTTCAGAATGTCCATTAACTAATACATCAACAGTCACTGGTGTCTCTAGAGATGGATCATCGATTGTCACTTCAATTGGGCCATCAACGTTCTCACTTGGAGTAACTAACACATCGCCATTGTCGCTAATATCTACTGTAATTTTTTGTCCATCTTCATCTGTCGCTTTAACAACTGTATCACTACTTACGTTATTTACTTTAATCCCAGTTGATTGTGGAGAATCAATCGGATTAACGGCCACAACATTCGAAGTATCAACCGTGACACCTTCAGTAATGGTCACTTTAGCTATAGTTGAGGCATCACCATTCGGTGTGGTGTACACGACATTAATGTAATAGTCACCTGCAGCTTGCCCTGTTATATCTAAATCTAATGAGCCGTCTGTATTGACTTTGACCCAATCAGGTACATTTTCTCCTGCACTAAACACTGTCCCTGCTGGAGCAGTATTCCCACTTAAACTTGTTGGTGGAGCAATTTGCACGCTATTTTCAGAAGAATTAACCACAGTTTCCGCATAACGTAAAGTTCTTTCAAGAGAGAATGTTGGAAGGGCAGAGAATGCAACTGTCCCAGGAATAATCGTCCCATCTTGTAAGGAAGAATACGATGTGAATGGAAGTAAATCAGTATTATCCCCTACTTTAAATATGATATTTCCATCTTCCATTACTTGAATAATATCAGTGATATCTTTCTTAAACGGAATAACAAGGCGAACTACGGTTGGGTTTTGAGCCCCATTGATATTTAGAGCATCATCAGCAAAGTTGCGATATGAACTACCTTCAAAAGTAGCCACTCCCTCTTCATTTAGAGGGGAGGTCATCTTTAATTGATTAGGATAAAATGTTCTATCTACTCCATTCGAAAAACTATATGGGAGCCAATGTAATTGTACTGAATCAACATATGGCAAAAGTTCTGGCGTAGTCTTTACACTGAAATTGGTCTGATCCATATCTCTAGTGTGAGGAACTCCTGTATTCTTCTGCATATGATGATCTAAAATAAGCGCACCATAGTCCCCAATAGAAGGATCATATGTCAATATTGCAGAGGAGTTTTTGTATAACTCTGTGTATTGACTATTTTCCGTAAATTCTCCAGGACTTTGTTTGTCATCCGTTACAAATATACCAAGTGTTTCTGAATCTGATATAATCTTGCTATCGGTAGGATCAAATAAGAAAGCACGATATCCATATAAAGGCGTAATATTTTCGCCTAAGTTAAATACATTTTCTACACTTGTATCGAATGTAATTTTTCCCAATGTATCAAATGATCCTAGTGCAGAAACTGCGATTATTCCGCCGTTAATCCTCAAAAACGGTGTTTCCCATACATTTGATGACTCACCATTTTCATACGTAACATTGTTCATAGTATTTTGAGAACTTGAATTAACTTTATTGATCGTAATAGTGTCAATATGAGCGGCAATATTCTCATCTATAACGAATCGAAGATTTTTATTACTAATGGATCCAGGTTTATAGAAACTTAGATTAAAATTAAGCTCATTTCCTTTTCGAACATCTTCTTCATAAACATTGTCAAAAGTCAGCGCCATATTTTGAACAGAATAATGCGACTTTTCACCTTCAGCAGATGTACCTAAGTCATTTCCGCCTATCGCCCTATTGACAGCATATCCTCGAATAGCTTCTTCCGGTGCTGATAGAGATACTGGAGACGTCTTTGGTTCCAGAATGGGTTGTTCAATCTGAGAGAAGGCAATATCATTCTTTTCATTCTTTGTAGATGATTCTTTATATTGATTATCTGTATCTTCTGTTACCGTATCAATTTCACTTGGATCTAAAGATAACAAGTTATTATCCGTACTTATATCTTTGTCGGATATATTTGCTATTTCCCCATTTTCCAATGTATTTGATTCTTTCGACAGATCACTTGTAGCCACGTCTGGTACCGGTGAAAGCTCATCTGCAGATACTCTATCTTGTTGACCTAGCAGAAAAGCCATTGAGACAGCAACAGAAACTACACCGACAGATAAACGTTTAATCGCATATTGGTGAACTTTTTCGCGTTGTTGTCGTTTACGCATAAGTTCGTTATTTTTACCGAACATAATATCTCCCCCTTATTTACATTGTATAAATAATATTTATACAATTCATTGTAACACGTTTCCTAAAAAATACTATAAAATATATAATACTAAAATGAATATCTTTTAAACATACGTCTCCAATCTTCTTTAATATAAGGTTAATATAAAAAACTCATTTTATGTATATTTAACGGTAACATTTGAGACGCTGAGATCAAGATCATTGATGCCGTATGCCATCTGCGTTGGTGAACCTTTCATCGGTACGCTATCGATAATCATAATCGCATAACCGTCCGCCCAGTTTCCGAGGAAGTCGCTCGGTACTTCCCAATCGGTCTCTTCGAAATTAACATTGAAGTCCTGCACGGTGAGGCTGAGGTGTGCATTCAGTTCCGTGATGGTCTGGCCTGTGAGGTTAACCAGGACATAGGCGACCTGTGCTTCCTGCGTTGCTTCTTTTGGATAGGCTTCAACCGCAAAGATATTAATTTTTTCTTCTTCGAAGTATTCCTGATAGGTATCAACGAAGTTATCGATAAAGGTGATCACCTGGTCGACATCCTGCTTAGCGTAAGGGTTGTCGAGATTTTCCAATTCTTGGTTCTGGGAATAGGTCAGGGCTGCTTTGATTTCTCTGCTCATGTTTTCTCCTATCTAATCATCTAATCTGAGATCATCGTCGACACCGTAGCCATAACCGTAGTAGGAATGGCGGGCATTTCCAGTGGCACCGTTGTAGACGACGCCGAGGACTTCTGAATCAATGTTTTCGAGAACTTGCTTGGCTTTGTAGAGGTCGTGTTGTTTCGCGACCCCTTCTCTGATGACGAAGGCGACGGAATCGATACTGTCGCCGATGAGTTGTGCATCTGTGACGACGAGTACGGGCGGCGAATCCACGATCACGAGGTCGAACATGTTCTCTGCCTGCTGGATCAGCTGCGCCATGCGATCCGAACTGAGCAATTCAGCGGGATTTGATGGCACGGGTCCTGCTGGCAGAACGTACAGGTTCATTTCAGGAATATATTCGGTGACCGACATGAACTCAGTGCGCCGATCGATCAGTACGCCTGACAAGCCGGAAGTCGAGTGGATATCGAAGGTTTTGTGGGCGGTCGGCTTGCGCATATCTGCGTCGATGTAGAGTACGCGGAAGTGCTCAAGCTTCGCCATGGCGACAGCGACATTACTGGCGACCATCGACTTCCCTTCGTACGGTCCGGATGAGGTGAACATCACGGTGCGCGTCTGATTCTTCAACATGCGCTGTTTGATATTGGTTCGAATGGTACGGAACTGCTCGGCAATCACGCCGTTCGGTTCGGTATAGGTCATGAGCGCACTACCGAGATGTTGTTCGCGATTTTTGCGCTCGATATCATGTTCTTCGCGGTGAAACATGCCATCGCTCCTTTCGTTAGAATCTGCGTTTCGTTTCCGTATTATCTGTCATCGGCGGCAGATTACGTTTGAAACGTGTCAATTCAATTTCTTCTTTACTGATTTCTGGGATGACGCCGACGAGCTCCCATCCTAGGTCATTGACGATCGATTCGCTGTAGATGGCGTCATCACGCAACGCTTGAACGATGAGGACGATGGACATCACGATGATACCGAGTACCGTGCCGACAACAGCATATAGCCATGCGACTGGTGATATCGGTTCACTCGGCTTGCTTGCACGGGATAAGAGCTCCACTCGCGATACCGACAGTAAATTCGGTGCCGCGTCGATGAAGCTTTCCGTTAGCTGTTGATTCATTTCATTAGCGAGCTTCGGCGAACGGTTCTCCGTACTGATCGTGAGTATGCCCGTGTCCTCTGACGCATCGACTGCAATATCTTGACGAATGTCATCTGTCGCTGATAGCTCAGGAACCGCTTCGATCACGGGATCGAGAACGGTCGATGAGGTTAACGCCTCATGATACAGGCTCGTATTCTGTGCGTCACCTTCATGATTTACAATGATTTGTGACTGACTTTCATATTTTGGTGTAATAATCGCAAACGCTAGGACCAATGCCACGGTGAGTCCGAAGAGCCCACCTAAGAATGGCAATAGCCAGCGTGTTTTGAACGCACGTAGGATGCGTTCGAACGCGTTGGTACGATGTTTTTCATTCATACTTTTGATCGCTCCTCTTAATCTCCATCATAGCACATCCCCTATTTCTCATAAAACTGCTGGACATCAGAATTTCCCAAAGAAACGACGGCGTGCTTTGAGGTGATGGTTGGTAATGAACGGGTCCCCATTGAGTAACGCTTTATTGTTGAAGAGTAGATCATCGCGGTACGAGCGTCCGACGTGTCGATCGAGCCACTGCAGCACCTGACGATAATCAATCAATACTTTTTCTCCTGAAACTGAGCCTACTGTGTCGACCCAGTCATCCTTGAGCCAGCGCATGAGGCGCTTGGTTTGTTGTTTATCGAGAAGTGACTGTCCCGATACCATCAAGCGCACCCCGTGATCTCGCAAGTCGGCGATTCCCTGATCGTCCACTGCGGTTAATCGCTCCGGATTCACGAGTAGTGGAATCACATTGTGCTGTAACGGTTCGAATAGTCGATGCAGGAGTTCCGTTTCCGTAATATCTGTGGGTGCCTCCACCAGTAAATAATGTTGGTTCAAGTCGGCGTAGAGCATCTGATTTTCAAAAGTTCCAGCTGTTGCTTCGCTATCTAGGAACACTGTCTGTCCAGGATAAATAACGAGTGAGAACCCACGACGATCTAACATCTCCTGATACATCTGCGTCAACGCCTGCATGCGCTCTGGGAACATGACTTCAGCGGGATGTTTCGGTGCGACGAGCAGGTGCGTAACCCCCGCATTCTGCAACTGATTGGCACGCTGGAGCCATTGTGTTTCTGACATTGGATTGTTTGGTGTTAATAATTGAAAACATGGATCCACTAGCATCATTCGCACTCCTCTCTTCGTTAGTCGTCATCACCTCTGACGTCGATTAATTCATCGTCTTCATTATAACGTAACTTGAGATCAATCAGTGAATCATCTGTTACGAGTTGCTTCAAAAAGATACGATCTCCTTCCCACAGATTGAGCGAAGAAATCTCTGATTGTGGTACCCAACGCATGGTCCCCTCATTGTTTTCGATAACCTCTCGATCAGAGAGCTCGCCGGTGTAGAGGAACATATATGTGGTCGGATAGTTTGGATAGACAAATGTCACGACACCACGGAATTGTAAGCTCTTGGGTGTTTTACCGGTTTCTTCCTGAACCTCGCGGATCGCACAATCGATCGGACGCTCATCCGCTTCGAACTTGCCGCCGATACCGACCCATTTACCTTGATTGACATCGTTCTCTTTCTTGTTTCGGTAAAGCATGAGCACGTCACCTTGATTTTCGAGATATACGAGACTGGTTAGTAGCACGTGTGTTCCTCCTATTCAAAAAACGAACGCCATCTGGACGTCCGTTTCGTTGTTATTTGATGATTGTTCGTATGATTATTGGCCCTCGTAATTGGACATATCTGGCATGACGGTGAAGCCGAGTGTGCCGCGTCCGACGTGCAGACCGATGACGGGGTTCAACCATTCAATCGTGTAGTCGAAGTTATCCGGAAGTGCTTCTTGTAACTTCGCCTTCATCTCTTCCGCCCCTGCTTCGTTATCCGCGTGGAAGATTTGAATAGTGCCGCCGTTTGGGAACTGTTCAACATCTTCTTCGATCCACTGAATAATCTTCTTCATCGCGCGTTTTGTCGTGTGCGCCTTACCCGCGAGGTTCAAGCCACCGTCGTCCTCTGCTTTGATGAGTGGCACGATGCGCACTAAATTCCCTAAGAAACCGGCGAATCGACTGGCGCGACCACCTTTGACGAGATGGTTAATATTACCAACAATCGCCCATTGGTTCTGATGATCATCGAGCCAACGCATGCGCTGTTCAATCGTATCAACGTCCAAACCTTCGTCGATCGCTTCGAACAAATGCACAGCAACGTTAGTCGCACCATTCGCAACGGTACTCTTCACGATGACGCGCGTGTCAATCTTATCCGCATATTCCTGCGCCACATTTTGGAGCGTGTTCACCGTCCCACTCAATCCCGTCGTAATCACTGCGACGAATGCCGTATCGTAACCTTCCGCAACGAGATGGTCGTAAATGTCATAGAGATCCGGCAAGCGCACCTGCGAAGTGGTAGGCAGTTGTTCTGCTGCGTCGATCATATCGTAGAATTTCACCATTTCATCATCCGTGATTTGCTGGTTGATGGTCTTGCCATCCGCAAAGTTAATTGATAGGTAAAATCCAAAATGATCGTCACGCGATAAAATGCGTTCTGGTAATTCAAAAGTGCCATCTGTGAGTACTGCTGCTTTCACTTGCTTCATCTCCTCATGGTTAGAATAAACTATCATAGTCTATTCTAACCCAAAATAAAAGCGCGATACCAGTGTACCGCGTAGATTTTCATTATTTTTTTAAGAATTAGTCACCATTATAGATCGTTGGCACAATCATGTAGTCCACGTGGCGCAAGGCGTTGAGGTCGCGTCCACCAGAGTATGAAATACTTGATTGTAAGTCCTGCTGCATTTCTTCCAAGGTGTTGAAGACGCTACCGCGGCTCTTGATCCAGATTTTCTTACCTTCGACGTTTTTGTATTCGCCTTTTTGGAATTGACTGGCTGAACCGAAGTATTCTTTGTATTTTACGCCATCTTCTTCTTTTTCTTCACCTGGGGATTCAATGTGTCCGGCCAAGAGTGAACCGACCATAACGAAGCTGGCACCGAAACGAATACTTTTCGCGATGTCACCGTGTGTGCGGATACCACCGTCAGCGATGATTGGTTTGCGCGCAGCTTTGGCACAGAGACGAATGGCAGCTAATTGCCAACCTGCTGTACCGAATCCTGTCTTGATCTTTGTGATACATACACGACCTGGGCCGACACCGACTTTTGTGGCGTCAGCACCAGCGTTTTCTAACTCACGAACAGCTTCTGGTGTCGCTACGTTCCCTGCGATCACGAAAGTCTCAGGGAAAATTTCCTTGATGAACTTGATCATTTCAATCACACTGTCAGCGTGACCATGCGCAATGTCAATCGTGATGTAATCAGGAACTGCACCAGCATCTTTAATTTCTTGGATGGCTTCTCTTTCACCAGGTTTAACACCTACACTGATGGATGAAATCAAACCGCGTTCGTTCATGCGTTGAACGAACGGTAAGCGGCGTTCTGGATTGAAACGGTGCATAATGTAGAAGTAATTTTCTTCCGCTAACTTCTCAGCCAATTCTTCGTTCAATACCGTCTGCATGTTAGATGGTACGACTGGCAATTTGAAGGTGTGCTTACCGAGTGTGACGCTCGTGTCACATTCTTTACGGCTCTTTACAACACATTTTGCGGGTACGAGTTGCACCTGTTCGTAGTCAAAGGTTTCCATTAAATCTCTACTCCTCTTAACTAAATCCCAACGAAATTTGTGTCTTAGAAAAGGCACCGCTGACTATTGTAGACGGTTCGCTCTCTCGTGTCAATTCCGAACGTTCATCCGAACGTTCAGAAATAGAAAAATATTTTAGAAAGCGATTTATTGCTGTAGGATTAGCTATTGTACCGCTTTCACTGATGAGTGTATCGGTTGCGTAGCGACTGTAGCAGTTGATACTGGTATTGTTGATATGACAGTTCTTCGCAAACAAAAAATTCCCAGCTTTCACTGGGAATTGATTCTTATAAATCTTTAGCTTTCAATGCACTGATGACATTTTCTGGAATAGATTGTGTGAGGTCACCATCGAATATGGCGGTTTCCTTGACAATACTGGATGATAGGAAACGATATTTTGGATTCGCCAGCAAGCAGACGGTTTCGATATCCGGTGCCTGATGACGGTTAATTTCCGCAATACTCATTTCATATTCCAAGTCGACGGTGTTACGCACACCGCGAATGAGTGCTTTACAGCCGAGTTTACGCGCGACATTGACAGTCAGTTCACCCTGATCGAGCGTCTGCACCTTCACATTTGGATAGTCGGTGAGGTTCTCTTTGAAGAGTTCAATACGCTCTTCTGCTGTGAATAGCGGCTGCTTCGATGTATTCACTGCGACAGCGACAATCACTTCATCGAAGATTTCCGCTGCTCGCTCGATAATATCAATATGTCCAAACGTTGGGGGATCAAAACTACCGGCATAGAGGGCTTTAGTCATATGATTCACTCCTTAAGTGTTTCATTAGGTACTTGTTTCCTCATTCATTTTCCGCTTCCTGCGCGTCGTCTTCGCGCCAGGAGAGATCGAGTTCGATATCTTCCATCTCGTATTTCTTCTTCAGCTGTTCGAGTTGATAAACACCCGGAGAGACAGGCATTTCGTCACTCGTAATCTCACCGTCACCGTTACTATCAACGGCCGTCACATATTCTTCGTTATAAATCTCGTACTCTGGTGGATAGATGACGGCAGACTCTGACTTCGGCAAGCCAAGAACTTTGCGCAGATCATTTGAAATCTGTAGACGCTCGATTTCCGGTACGAAGAGATAGTATCCGAACGACAGATTGCGATCTTGGAAATTATCCATGACCTGATGTTCTGGCTGACGAATAGCCTCCATATAGTTGCTCTGCAGCTGAATCATATCCGGCACGCGCAGGTTGGTATAGAGGTTGCCTTCGAGTTTTTCGAGGATTTGGTCGTAATTGGTGATGGTATCCCAGCTGACCGCTTTATTGATCACAGCCTGCAAGACTTCCTGTTCACGCTTGCCGCGGCCGATATCGCCTTCTGGATCTTGTTTGCGCATACGCACATAGTTGATCGCATCGACCCCGTTGAACGTCTCCGTCTGTCCTTCGACAAATTCCGAGCCATCCTGTTCAAAGGTTATGGACGGTGTCAGTTCTACCCCGCCGATACTATCAATGACATCGATAAACGCCTGCATATTAACGGTGACGTAGTAGTCGATTGGCACATCGAGATAGCGTTGCAGGGAGTCGATCGAATCGCCGATACCACCATTCATATAGGCGTGGTTGACCTTATCGAATTCATCCGTCTGTCCCATGGGCACCAATGTGTCACGCGGCACGTTTACCATGAACGACTCATTCGTTTTTGGATTAATCGCAATTAGCACGATGACATCTGAACGCGCATCTTCATTATCTTTGTAGAACAATGCCCCATTATCGAGCCCTTCAACGAGAATGGTGATCGGTTCGCCGTTCGAGAGCTGTTCGTTGGCATCACGCAGACGGTTCGCTTCCGCACGCTGATAGATATTATTCCCAAACTGGAAAACACGCTGTGCCGCAAAAGTACCGAAACCAACCACGACGAGCAAGAGGATAATTAACAACCAGGCCCACCAACGCGGTTTCTTGCGTTTCTTGTGCGACTTTGCGTTCAAAGTCTCATTGGCGTAACGATGCGGTTCCGTGCGACGCGTGTAGTGCGTACTTTCCTGGGACTCATCTGTTGTCTGTTCATCAAATTGTTTGTCATCGTTATTTCTCATCTGTGTCTCTCCTACGCCTGATGCCTGTCAAGCGGTGTATTTTTAATGATTAATCAAAATTTAAATCAATCGACATATCTTCGATACCGAGTCCTTCATCGTCCGCTGCAAATTTCTGCATGGTTAAGATTTTTGGTTTGTCATCGGTAATGACCAAGGTGTGTTCGTACTGGCAACTCAAACTGCCGTCTTTGGTACGGGCCGTCCAACCATTGTCGTCGACTTTAGCTGGCCAGTCTCCCGTATTCAACATCGGTTCGACAGTGATCGTCATGCCTTTTTTGAGGCGTTGACCTTTGCCTGCTTCACCGTAATGCGGCACCATTGGATCTTCGTGCATCGTCGGTTGAATACCGTGTCCGACAAACTCACGCACGACGGAGAGGCCTTCGCTTTCGGCATATTCCTGAATGGCGTGACCGATATCCCCGACGCGGTTACCTGCTACACACTGTTCAATACCGAGGTAGAGACTCTTCTTCGTTACATCCATCAAGTGACGCACTTCTTCAGAAACTTCACCGACCGCATAGCTCCAACAAGAGTCTGCGAAGTAGCCATCAATCGAAATCACGGTATCCAATCCCAACAAATCGCCTTCCTTTAAGATGAAGTCTTTTTCTGGGAAACCGTGTGCGATCACATCATTCGGTGATGTACAGGTGGCGTACGGATAACCTTCGAAGTCGATCTGTTCTGGAATCGCACCTGCATCGCGGATCAATTTTTCCATGTGGTCATTCACGTCCATCGTACTGATGCCCGGACGAATGAAATCACGCATTTCTTCATGGATCTGTGCGAGAATGCTTCCTGCTTTATTCATACCTTCGATTTCACGATTTGATTTTAAGGT
Source organism: Aerococcus vaginalis (assembly GCF_053762225.1). Taxonomy (NCBI): domain Bacteria; kingdom Bacillati; phylum Bacillota; class Bacilli; order Lactobacillales; family Aerococcaceae; genus Aerococcus; species Aerococcus vaginalis. Next base: position 7,150 of record NZ_JBSMYC010000007.1, on the reverse strand, counting down.
TATCACGTCTAACGTCCCTTTCTTTGCTTTTGAACTATTTTACATTAATTTTTTATTGTGTCATTTAAAATTAGGCATATATAGTGTTATTTTAACTTTTTTTAAAGATTTTTCCAATATTGCCGGGTACTGTTGGCAACCTTTCAGAAAACTTTTACTTTTATTCTTGTACATTCTAATATAATATAGTTTATTAATCGTAATATTGGACGCAGGCGCTTGCGTGTGATATTGCGTTAAAGAAAGTAGGTTAATTTATGGGAAAACAGCAAAAATTAGAACAGGTTGCTTACTTTTATATCAAAGAGCAAATTTTGAACGGTACATGGGAGAGCGATGATCACATCATTGAATCATCCATCTCAAATGTACTAGATATCAGCCGCAGTCCGATTCGTGCGGCGCTCGCGGTACTCGAAAAGGAGGGCGTCGTATCCTTTATCCCTTACCGCGGTTACTACGTGGCGGAAAATGTCGATATGACCGATGATATCGGCTTCTATCTCGTCTACTCTCTCGTCCTCTGGTACCGTCTCACAGATACCTTGCAGAAGCGTCATGTCTCACACTTGGCGAAACGAGAACGCACCGATCAGTTGATTCAGTTGATCGCTGAGACGATTCCGGAAAACGATGCAGAAGCTTTTAGAACGAATGTTGAACATTTATTAACGCACTTACTCTCACATGCTGAGAAACCATTGTACGTCGACACATTATTGCGTAACTATCAACGTATTAGTGACCATCTCATTCCAGAAGATCGTGCCACCAGTGATGAACAGCTCCACCATTTATTGGTCCGCGAATTCATCACATTCAGTAATATTGCGATCCTCTTTAAAGAGAATCGTTTCATTGAAACACGCGTGTTAGTTGAGCTATTAATTCGTTTCTTCGCCGGACAATTACTCGACAAAGGACTCATCAGCCAGCAATACAGTCCATACACTATTCACTAAATGTGATAAAAAGATTCCTATTCCTAATGAAATAAGGTATTCTGAAAGGCAAAGGAGGCACTCGTTTCACATGAACGCACTAATCGTCTATGCCAGCATGACCGGTAATACGGCGGAGGCCGCCGACGTCATTGCTGAATCACTTGAAGATCAGGACATCGACGTTGAAGTTGTTGAAGCACTCGATGCAGCCGGTGAAGATTTCTTAAATTACGATCTCTGCTTCGTCGGAACTTACACGTACGGCTCCAATATCCCAGATGATCTGATGGATCTCTACGATGACCTGGAAGCTATCGATCTCTCCGGTAAAGTCTTCGCGACATTCGGTTCTGGAGATCATGAATATGAAGATTTCTGTCAATCCGTCCTTGACTTCGATGCACGTCTCGAAGAAACCGGCGCGACACGCGGTAGTGAGCCTGTCACCGTCGAACTCGAAGTGACGAAAGAAGATATCGAACCACTCGAAGCGTTGGCCGATCATTCTATTGAACAGGCACGCGCCCTCGGAATTGACTAATTGAACGCGCAAAGGAAGAAGGAATACCTATGAAACAATTTGAAGCATTACTCGAAAAATACGCCCGTCTCTTAATCCAAAAAGGGCTACAGGTGCAACCGGGTGAGAACGTGATGATTTACATCCAACTCGACCAACTCCCGCTTGCTCGCCTCCTACAACGTGAAGCTTACAAAGCTGGTGCTAAACGCGTACACTTCACATGGCAGGATGACGAATTGAACCACACCGCCTTTGAATATGCGGAAGCGGACGTACTCAGCGAGTACCCTGAATACAAACAGATGGAAGACGAAGATCTCATCAAAAACCAAAAGATTTCTCGCCTCTCTGTCGTTTCAAACGACCCTGACATTATGTCCGATATCAATACGGATAAATTATCTCAGGTTAACCGCGCGCGTGCGAAAAATAAACGTCTCATCCAAAACGCAACGATGAACGACGAAGTCAAATGGACAGTCGCAGCGGCTGCTGGTTATGGTTGGGCGAAACACGTCTTCCCAGAACTCGCGAATGAACCAGAGAAATGTGTGGATGCGTTATGGGATCAGATCTTCACGACCTGTCGTGTTTACGAAGAAGATCCTGTGGCTACTTGGGATGCACATCGCGACGCATTGGAAGAACGTGCACAGAAATTGAACGACATCCAGTTCGACAAGCTACACTACATGGGACCAGGCACTGACTTCACGGTTGGTTTACCAAAAGACCACATCTGGATCAGTGCTGAAAGTATCAGTAAACAAGGCGAAACCTTCATCGCTAACATGCCGACTGAAGAAGTCTTCACGGCACCCGATACGCATCGCATGGAAGGCAAGATTGTTTCTACAAAGCCACTCTCTTACCAAAACCATACGATTGAAGGGATTGAAGTTCACTTCCACGACGGTCAAATCACTGAAATCTCTGCCGAACGCGGTGATGCACTGATGAAACAGCTCGTTGCGGATAACGACGGGGCGCGCGGATTGGGTGAAGTTGCCTTAGTGCCACATCACTCACCAATTTCACAGAGCGGTGTCACCTTCTACAACACCCTCTTCGATGAAAATGCCTCCTGCCACATCGCGATCGGTGCTGCTTACCCAACCACTGTCAAAGGTACAGAGAACGATGATGACGAAACGTTACTCTCCAAAGGAATCAATGTTTCCGATGTTCACGTTGACTTTATGGTTGGCTCAGGCGAACTAGACATCGACGGTATCACCAAAGACGGCGAAGTGAAACCAATCTTCCGTAAAGGTGAATGGGCATTCTAGATTAGAAAAATTTAACCAAACGAAAAAGACTGCTGAGCGCGTCATGAAGCGCTTCGCAGTCTTTTTTTGATGCATTGTTATTTAATTAGTTTACCGCTTTGATGAAGCGATCCAAACCTGCTTGACCGTCGTCGTCCTGTTTGAAGACACCGGCATCGCTTAGGATACGGACGAAGGTTTTACCGACCTGTGCATCGACATAACTCTTCGCATCCGTCTTGTCATCATAGCCCGGTTTGATTTTTTCTGCCCAGTCACGATGTTTCTCAGTGACTTCACCGAGTGAGATCTGACCGGTGAGGTAATCCTGAACGGTTTCTAGTTCTAGAATCAAACGCGGTGGTAGGATCGCAAGTCCCATAACTTCGATCAGTCCGATGTTTTCCTGTTTGATGTTCTGTACATCTGGGTGTGGATGGAACATACCGTCTGGGAATTCTTCGGTCTTGCGGTTATTGCGGAGCACGAGATCGATTTCGTACGCCTCTCCTTTGCGACGCGCGATCGGCGTGATGGTATTGTGTGCCTCATCCGTCTGACTCAAGATGTCTAAGGATTCATCGCTGTAATCACGCCACGTACGTAAAATTTTGTCTGATAATTCGACGAGTGCTTCACGATCTGTTGAACGTAAGCGAATCGTTGTCATCGGCCATCTCACGACACCTGCTTCGATCTGATCAAAGCCTTCAAAATGAACGTCACGCGCAATTGGTGCTTTTTCCATGGCGAACGTATGACGTCCACCCTGATAGTGATCATGTGCCAAGATAGACCCACCGACACCTGGTAAATCCGCATTAGAACCGACGAAGTAATGTGGTAATTTGTCGAGAATGCCGAACAGATTTGCGAAAGTCTGATGGTTGATCGCCATCGGGACGTGTTCTATATTCAAGAAAATGCAGTGTTCATTGTAGTACACGTACGGTGAATACTGCATGGCGTACGTCCCGGCACCTAAGTCAAAACGAATCAGACGGTGATTCTGACGCGCTGCATGGTCGACACGACCACGGTACCCCTCATTCTCTAGACAGAGCACACATTCCGGGTAACCGCTCGACTTCGCAGATTTTGCCGCTTCGATTTCAGCCGGTGTTTTTTCTGGCTTAGAGAGGTTAATAGTGATTTCGATATCGCCATATTCCTTGTCGTTATAGACGTATTCGATATTTTTGGCAATACGACGCGTCTTAATATAGTCACTATCACTCTGAATGTGGTAGAAGTAATCCGTCGCCTCTTCTGGACTTTCATCGTACAAACGCCAGAATTCCTTGTTAACTTCGGAAGGCTTTGGCAACAAGATATCCATCACGGCGGCTTCGAAACGTTCGACTTCATCCGTACGATCTGAAATCATGCCTTTTTCCTGAGCGATTTCACGCAGGCGATCCATACGATCGAGCAGGGAACCCGCTTTGTGGTTTACTTCAACCGTGTTGTCATAGCTATCTTCATCGAGCAACGCTAATAAACGATTCTGCACGTAAATGCGATCCATCTCATCGATACGCTGTTCCGTGATGGCTTGCTGTACAAAATCTGCAATGGCTTGTGATACATTCATACTTTTAATGATGCCTCCCTTTTAGGCTTTCACAGCATGTGCGTTCGCACCGTTACCGATCGCTGCCACATAGAATGCCGCTTCGTAGCCGATCGTATCGACGTATGCTTTTTGAATGTTGGCTTTGACTGCTTCTACATCGTCTTTGTTAACCAAAGCGATAGCACAGCCACCCATCCCAGCACCAGTCATACGCGCACCGAGAACGGCAGATTCTTTCCAAGCGGCTTCAACTAAAGTATCCAATTCGATACCAGTCACTTCGTAGTCATCACGCAAGCTCTTGTGGGATTCATCCATCAAGTGTGCGAACCCTTCCAAATCATCGGCACGTAATTGTTTAACCGCATCAACTGTCCGTTGGTTTTCATATACCGCATGTTTCGCGCGACGTTCTAAAGTGTCGTCGCCGATCAAATGACGGCTCTCTTCAAATTGTTCCGGTGTCAATTCACCGAGTGATTGAATGTCCAATTCTGACTGCAGACGCTTCAATGCTTCTTCACACTCACTGCGACGTTGGTTGTATTTGGAATCGCTAAGCTCACGACGCTTGTTGGTGTTCATAATCAACAAGATATTGTTTTTGAAGTCAGCCGGTACTTTTTCGTATTCCAACGTATTCGTGTCTAAGAATAACGCGTGATCCGTTTCACCCATACCGACAGCGAACTGATCCATAATTCCGGAATTTACACCGATAAAGTGGTTTTCCGTCTGCTGACCGATCTTGATCAAGTCTAATTGCGAAACGTCCAAATCGAAGAGTTCGCGAACCAAGACACCCACTAACAATTCGAGCGATGCAGATGAGGACAAGCCTGCACCATTTGGAATATTACCGGAAATCGCCATGTCAAAACCTTCGTCGATCGTGTAGCCTTTTTCGTTGAGGAAGTGGATCATTCCTTTAACGAAATTCGTCCAGCCATCTGCTTTTTCGAATTTTAATTCGTCGAGGTCGAAAGAAATGATGCCTTCTGCTTCAAAGTTTGTGGAGTAGCAGTTCACCTTACTGGAACCATTCTTCGCAACCACACCGTAAGTACCGTTCGTAATTGCGCTTGGGAACACGTGACCACCGTTGTAATCTGTGTGTTCACCGATCAAATTCACACGTCCTGGCGCAAAACCAACCTCTTCAATCGCGCGGTCGAATTGCTCCTGGAATACCTCTTTTACCATTGTTTCGATATCTGCTGCCATATTGGTACATCCTTCCTGTTGATATTAACAGATTCATTATACTATGGATTCGAACAGCTTTGAACACTATCATTCGTTAGTTATAGGAAAAGTGTGTGCAATCTATGCTAAACTACCTATAAATCGTATAGAGAGGATAACAATTATGAAATACAGCATTCATTCATTCGGTGACTACAATGGCGAGTACTATGAAGAAATCCAAATCACCAACGATCACGGACAGACGATCGGTTTTTCCAATCTCGGTGCGCGTATCACTCGCTGGGATGTCCCTTCAACTACTGGTCAAACCGAAAATATTATTCTGAGTTACGCTGATGCCCGAGACGTCTTTGAAAATCATGACTTCTACTACGGCGCAACCGTTGGACGTGTCGCAGGACGCATTGCTGATGCCTCATTCGACATTGACCATAAACATTATGAAGTCGATCGAAACGACGGTAATAACCAAAATCACGGTGGTCAGAATGCGATGGATATTGCTAAATGGGCTTACACGATTTCTCAAAATAATGATGACGCGATTGCAGTAACGTTCGATCATACCGATCCAGCTGGCTACAACGGCTATCCTGGTAATCTTCATGTTCAAGTAACCCATCGTTTTGACAACGAAAATCGTTGGACAGTGGCATATAAGTCTTCTACTGATGAACCAACATTATGTAATTTGACAAATCATGTTTACTTTAACTTGAATGGTGATAATCAGGCACCAATTACAAACCATGTACTGGCCGTTGACGCACGCCACTATCTTCCGATTCGAACCGATAGTATTCCAACTGGCGAACTTGCGCCCGTAGAGGACTGTGCTTTTGACTTATTGCACGGGATTCGTTACTCCGATGTGCTCGGTCGCTTCCTCGATAGCGATTTACACATGACGAGTGGTTTCGATCATCCGTGGTTACTCACACATCGTCATGATACGGTAGCATCTGTGACTTTGCCTGAACGTCATCGCAAGATTGCTGTCGCTACAGATCAACCAAACTTAGTCATTTATACGCATAATGCTGATGAACCATCGCACCCATTGCAGTCACGTTCTTCCAGTCGTTATGCGGGATTGACCTTCGAAACTCAGATTGCACCAGATGCCGTTCATCAGCCATCATTTGGTAATGTTATCCTCTATCCAGGAGAAACCTACCAACAAAACACCTCATTCGCTTTCAGTGAAGTTTAATACTTAATATCAGATAGCGTCAGTGCCTATATTATATAGATGGCACTGATTTTTTATTTCTGCCGTTAATGGTTAATTTATGAAATACAAAAAAAGAGCACTCCACTGAGTGCTCTTTTATCATGTGCACGGCAACGTCCTAGTCTCACAGGGGGAAACCCCCAACTACCTTCGGCGCTAAGAAGCTTAACGGCTGTGTTCGAGATGGGAACAGGTGGATCCTTCTTGCCATCGTCACCGCACATTTTCATGAGCGTTATTCGCTCAAAACTGAATCAATCAACTACGCGAACCATTTCGTATCATCATTGCTTATCCGTTGGATAAGTCCTCGAGCGATTAGTACTTGTCCGCTTCATCTGTCACCAGACTGCCACTCCAAGCCTATCAACCTGATCGTCTCTCAGGGCTCTTACT
>NZ_JBSMYC010000006.1:0-20564 GCF_053762225.1 Aerococcus vaginalis | reverse complement strand
ATGAAAATGTGCGGTGACGATGGCAAGAAGGATCCACCTGTTCCCATCTCGAACACAGCCGTTAAGCTTCTTAGCGCCGAAGGTAGTTGGGGGTTTCCCCCTGTGAGACTAGGACGTTGCCGTGCACTTATTCCGCAATAGCTCAGTTGGTAGAAGCGCTTGACTGTTAATCAAGATGTCGTAGGTTCGAGTCCTACTTGCGGAGTAGAGTTTAGGATGAGAATTCACGGCTCACTTTTGGAGAGTTGTCCGAGAGGCCGAAGGAGCACGATTGGAAATCGTGTAAACAGGAAACTGTTTCAAGGGTTCGAATCCCTTACTCTCCGTTACTTATCACAAGGCCCGTTGGTCAAGTGGTTAAGACACCGCCCTTTCACGGCGGTAACACGGGTTCAAATCCCGTACGGGTCATCTTAACCAAATATATAACAAATATAACTTTGGAGAATTAGCTCAGCTGGGAGAGCGTCTGCCTTACAAGCAGGATGTCGGGGGTTCGATCCCCTCATTCTCCATATTGGTCCCGTGGTGTAGTGGTTAACATGCCTCCCTGTCACGGAGGAGATCGTGAGTTCAAATCTCATCGGGATCGTTAAATCTTAATAATATATGTTGGTCTGATAGCTCAGTTGGTAGAGCATATGATTGAAGCTCATAGTGTCGGCAGTTCGATTCTGTCTCGGACCACTTTTTGGAGGGATAGCGAAGTGGCTAAACGCAGCGGTCTGTAAAACCGCCCTCTCAGAGTTCGAAGGTTCGAATCCTTCTCCCTCCATTAGCTTTGTATAACATATACAGCGGCATAGGGACATAGTTAAACGGTATAACTACGGTCTCCAAAACCGTCATTGTGGGTTCGATTCCTACTGTCCCTGTTATTGTATTAAGCTAAGATTTATGTTATAATGGCGGATGTGGCGAAGCTGGTTAACGCACCGGATTGTGGCTCCGGCACTCGTGGGTTCAAGTCCCATCATTCGCCCTTATTATTGGGATATAGCCAAGCGGTAAGGCAACAGACTTTGACTCTGTCATGCGCTGGTTCGAATCCAGCTATCCCAGTTTTCTATAGTGTGGCGGTATAGCCAAGTGGTAAGGCAAAGGTCTGCAAAACCTCGATCGTCGGTTCAAATCCGATTACCGCCTTTTCTGCCTATAGATTAATTATTTTCCATGCCGGCGTGGCGGAATTGGCAGACGCGCTGGACTCAAAATCCAGTTCCTTTTATCGGGAGTGTGGGTTCGACTCCCACCGCCGGCATCATGGAATTAGCTCTACAAGGCTATTTGTAGCACCTAGGAGATTACCTCTTAGGTGCTATTTTTTTTACCCTTATAAAAAAGTGGACTTAAAAGTTGCCATATTTGTTTCATAAGGTAATTTCATATGTTCCGAGAATCTATAAACAAAAAGAAACGTGTGTTTTATGAGAAAATAACAAACTTTACATAAAAAACATTATTGTCGATATTTCCCGGTCTTCTGATCAATCGATAAAATTTCATCATTCGGTCGATAAGCTATTTTAACGTAAGCAGAAACTTTAGGCGCTCCAGCTTTTACTGCAACTTTTTGTCATTCTTTAACAATATCCATGAGTTGATCGTAATTATCACCTTCAATTGTTGTTTCAAATGCACCTACTTCATAGTGAAGACCAGTACTATCAATGTATTTAATTACTTCATCAACAATACGGCATAATTCTTCCTCATTATTAGCTTCAGGTAATACTTGTATGGCTATACTTGTGTTCATAATACTTCCTCCTTACTAGATAAGTTTGTTATACATGTTTTAATAGCATATAGCAATTGAAGGAATTGGTGATCTATATTAGCTATCATTAGCAATCGTTAATTAAAAATCATTGGTTTGAGACGACTGTTATATTTGAATCTGCCAATAGTTGCAATTATGATAATAGAAATTAATTAGTAGTTCCGATTTATAACGAGAACGGAGGACTTTTAATGAGTCATAAGAAACATATTAAACGCATCGTTGATTACATGCGCGCAGGAGAAAAGAATGAATCAGAGTACAAAATAGGTCTAGAGTGCGAACACTTTACGGTATATAAAGATACATTAGAAACTGTGCCATTTGAAGGTGAGGATGGTATTGAATCTTCATTAAAAGAGTTAGTCAAAAAAGGCTATGAACCAGTCATTGAGAATGGTTATACCGTGGGATTAGAAGGTGAAGGTATCAGCATCTCAACTGAACCTGCGAGTCAATTTGAGATATCTGTAGATGCAGAAATTTCAATTGAAAAATTAGAGAATAAATATAAAAAAGCCATTAAAGATGTTTTAGAGGTCTTTGAATCAAAAAATCAGTATGTGGTCGCAATAGGTTCTCAACCCAAATCTAAACTAGAAGATATTTCATTGATTCCAAAAGACCGTTATCAGTTGATGGACAAGTATTTTAGTGACGATGCTTACGGAGTCATGAAAACGAGTGCTAGCGTTCAAGCTTTATTTGATTACAGCGATGAAGAAGATTTTCGTAAGAAGTATCAGGTAGCCATTGCATTAGCACCGATTTTACATTCAGTATATGATACGGCATATATTTTTGATGGGAAACCTTACGATAAATATTCTCTGCGTCAAGATATGTGGTTAGCCTGCGATCCAGATCGCTGTGGGATTATCCCTACTACCTTTGATAATGACTTTGGATATGAAAAATATGCCGAAAAAATTCTTTCATTGCCAACAATTTTTTATGAAACGGCTAATGGAACAATCTATACCGGAACAACAACCTTTGATGAAATATTCGATAATGATGAATCTGATGAGATGGTCGAGTTTGCGTTATCGATGTGTTTTTTTGATATCCGCGCGAAACAATGTCTCGAAGTCCGCAGTCCGGATTCTGTGCCATATCCGTTGAATTTTAGTGTTCCAGCATTGACAAAAGGGATTTTTTATAATGAAGCATTATTAAATAAATTATATGAACAGATTAACAACATAACGATTGAGGAAATTAATCAATTAAAAGAAAATTGTCGTACTAAAGGATGGAAAGCAGAATTTAGAGGAGAGACGATACCAGCTATCGCTTTGAAATTAACAAAAGCGGCGCAAGATTATTTACCAGTCGAAGAAAAACATTATCTTGATCCATTGGTCGAATTGCTCGATAAAGGAGAAATGTTGCATATTTCATTTGGAAAAAGGTATGAAGAAGATCAACACAAAGCCGTTGCTGCATATGCAATGAATGAAAAATGGATATAAAATTATTAATCCTTCAATGGTATACAATTATGACTTATGGATCATTTAGATTAATAATATTCACAAACATGTTAAAATTTATAGGTTATATCCGTTGAGGAATTGATGAAAATAGGGAATTTCGCTTGATGCATCAAGCGTTTTACGATATATATGTAAGTGTGTGCATCAGTGAAATTTCCTATTTTTATTGTGAATATATTGTTAGTGATAATTGTATTTTATGAGGTGATGTAATGAAATATAAGAAAAATTCTTGAAAAATACACCTGTAGGATTGACTACATTCGCAGTAGCATCTACAGTTGCAGTAACTCAAGATATTGATGCTAAAGCTACATCTGTTGAAAGCAATGTTGAAATCAACAAAATATTGGAAGATTCTACCGATGCATCTGTTAAAGAAGAATTCGTTGAAGAAGTGGATGTTCAGCATGATATCGCCGAAGATGTTATCAATGAAGCCCACACCGAGCTTAAAACAATTGAAACTGTTAAAGGACAAGCATCAAACGTCACGCACAATTAGGCTTCGACGAAGCAGACTTGAATGCCTACGTTGAAGGTATTGACAAAGCTGGTTCATACGAAGAGGTAGACGCTTTAGTTTTAGTTAAAGAAGCGATTGAACAGAGCGCATTCCAAATCCAATTCGGCATGTGGGAAGAGATGCTTGATGAATGCGAAGCACTTCAAATGATCAGTGACAATATTATAAATGAGTTAACACAAGCGGGTTACGAAGAACTCGAAACGATTACTATTGTCAAAGATGCCGCTGCTGACTACATTGCTGGTTTACACTTCGATGCGAAAACAAAAGATGACTTCTTCGAACGTATTGATAAAGCAGGAAGCTACACTGAATTGTTAGAGATTGTTGCTGATGCACAAGCGTTAGCTAGTCAATCTGATGTTGAAAATGAGCAACCTAATACAGATACGGATGAAGATTCTGAATCTGAAATGAACCACCACAATCATACTGGTCACCATCATGATATGATGTATGAACATCACCGTGACATGATGATGAATCCTCATGCGCAAAACGTTGTATCACAATCAACAGATAAAAAAGAAGAAAGTGTATCTGAAGCTAATGCAGCAAGTCAATTACCGCAGACTAATTTTGCATCTGCTGGATTAGGTCTTGCAATGGCATTAGTAGGTGTCGGTTCAGCATTTGCTTTCAAGAAAAAACGCTAAGATATTGAATCACGACTGAAATAATAGATTATTAGATTAAGGGAAAACGCAGGGACTAAACTCTGCGTTTTTCTGTTGCTATGAAAAATATGCTATACTTAAGACACTAAAATGATAATTGAAGGGAGTTTTCGCCGGTTGACGGAGTCATTAATTTCCAAAAAGATAGAATTAAGACACCCGGAGAATGCACTAGTCATTTTTGGTGTCCAAGATAGTCATTTAAAATTGATGGAATCTACATTTGGTGTCATGATTGCAGCGCGCGGTGACCAGGCAGAGATTCGAGGTTCAGAACGTGCAGTTCATACAGTGATGGATTTAATCCAAGTGTTTGATCAGATGTTATATGATGGCAAGACACTATCAGAACAGGACATCTTATCTGGAATGCATTTAGCATCACGTAATCAGCTTCAGCAATTTAAACATCAATATGATGCACCGATTGGAAAAACATTTGAAGGTAAGCAGATTCGTCCAAAAACGGATGGGCAGAAAGACTATATTAATGCGATTAAAAAACATCCAATTACCTTTGGGATTGGAGCTGCGGGGACAGGGAAGACGTTTCTAGCCATTGTTATGGCTGTGCGCGCTTTGAAAAATGGTGAAGTTAAACGCATTATTCTTACTCGCCCAGCGGTAGAAGCTGGTGAAAGTCTTGGTTTCTTGCCAGGTGACCTTAAGGAAAAGGTTGATCCATATTTACGTCCAGTTTATGACGCATTGTATAGCATTTATGGTGTAGAGCATACAGACCGACTATTAGAACGAAATATCATTGAGATTGCACCACTTGCTTATATGCGTGGCCGTACCTTGGATGATGCATTTGTGATTCTTGATGAATCTCAAAACACGACTGTCGCACAAATGAAAATGTTTTTAACGCGTTTAGGTTATGGTTCACACATGGTTGTTAATGGCGATGCGACACAAATTGATTTACCACGCGGGGTGCGTTCAGGGTTATTGGATGCACAAGAAAAATTACAAGATATTCCCGAAGTTGGTTTCATCCGCTTCTCATCCGATGACGTCGTAAGACATCCTGTGGTATCAAAAATTATTGATGCTTATGAGAAGCCTAAAAAAATGTCTGATACAGTGACTGAAGAAGGAGAAAACGCATGACCCTAACGATTGGATTCAGTGATGAGACGAATAAAATCACTACCGCACAACAAGAGATGTTCGAAGGTGTTTTGCAATTAGCAGCTGATCATTTAGAGCTATCGAGAGAAACTGAAGTATCACTTACAATTGTTGATGATGAACGCATCCATGTCATTAATCGTGAATATCGTCAGGTGGATCGCCCGACAGATGTCATTAGCTTTGCTATTAACGATGTTACAGATGAAGAAGAGGGAATCCTTGAATGGCCAGAAGATATGCCATATGAACTGGGAGATCTATTTATATCCTTGGATACTGCAGAGCGTCAAGCTGAAGAATACGGACATTCGCTAGAACGAGAACTCGGATTTTTAGCTGTTCACGGTTTTTTACACTTGAATGGATTTGATCATCAAACAGTTGAAGATGAGAAACGCATGTTTGGATTACAAGATGAGATATTAGACGATTATGGGCTCACCCGAGAAAAATAATTATTCCAAAAATATACCGCCGTCGTTTAAACACACGCACTGGCTAGCATCCTTTTACCACGCATGTGAAGGGATCTTTTTTGCCTGGAAGAATGAGCGTAATCTTAGAATCGACAGCATCATTACAATAGTCGTATTGTTAATCTGTTGGTGGTTAGGATTGAGCCGTAACGAATGGTTAGCCATCATTGCATGCATCGGTGCTGTGTTTACGGCAGAGTTATTAAATAGTCTCGTTGAAGCTGTTGTCGATCTTGTAGTAGGCAATCGCTATAATCTACAAGCAAAACATATCAAGGATATGGCCGCTGGAATGGTAGTAGTGGTCTGTATTATTGTTCTGATTATTAGCACAGCGATTGTGTGGCCACATCTTATCGAAATCATAGGAGGATAAGCATTGAATAATGAATTTAAATCAGGCTTTGTAGCCATTGTCGGTCGTCCAAATGTTGGGAAATCGACATTGATGAATACACTCGTTGGCGAAAAGATTGCGATTATGAGTGATAAGGCACAGACTACACGCAATCGAATCCAAGCTATTTATACAGATAAAGAATGTCAGATGATTTTCATTGATACCCCGGGGATCCACAAACCTAAAAATGTTCTTGATGATTACATGGATCAAACTGCATATGGCTCATTGGAAGATGTGGATGCTGTTGTAATGATGGTGAGCGCTGTTGATCCTATCGGTCCTGGCGATCGTTTCATTATGGAGAAATTAGCGAGCGTCCATACGCCAAAAATTTTGGTTGTTAATAAAATTGATCAAACAGATAAAGAAACTTTGGTAGCATATCTTGAATATATCCCAAACACTGAACAATTTACTGAAATTATTACACTCTCTGCATTAACTCAGGCGGGGGTCAAAGATTTATTTAAATCACTAAAAACACATCTACCAGAGGGACCACAGTACTATCCAGAAGATCAAATCACAGATCATCCGGAATACTTTGTCGTTAGTGAATTGATTCGTGAACAGGTGCTCCAACACACACGTGATGAAGTGCCGCATTCAATTGCAGTAACGGTTGATTCGATGCAGAAAGATCAAAATGGCAAAGTGCATGTCTATGCTAATATCATCGTTGAACGTAAGAGTCAGAAAGGGATCATCATCGGAAAAGGTGGACGATCAATTAAGCAGATCGGTGTTAATGCGCGCCGTGAAATTGAAAGTTTACTTGGCGAAGGAATTTACCTTGAATTATTTGTTAAAGTTGAAAAGAACTGGCGCAATAATAAAGCCCGCCTCAAAGAGTACGGTTACGATGATAAATCAGAGGTTTAGGAAGCGATAATGTGGCGGATTACTATCAAACATTTCGTGCTTGCGTATTATCAACACGGGCATACAAAGAACGCGATATCTTAATCAAGTTATTAACTGAGAATCACGGGAAACGTATGTTTTTGATACGCAATATTAAGTCACCAAAGAATGCCTTGCGTTTGGTGGCTTTTCCATTTGTACGTGGTGAATTCATTGGACACATTAATGATTCAGGCTTATCGTTTTTGAATCAAGTAAATGATTATCAATTTCCTAAGCGAACGGTCGAAGATATTGAAGTGAACGCTTATGCAAGCTATATGAGTGGCCTTGCTGATGCTGTAGTTGATGATAATATTAAATCGACATACCTTTATCATCTGTTTGAATTGGGGCTACGGCGTCTAGAGGATATTTCACAGTCAGTGATTGTATTAAATATTTTTGAACTACAATTACTACCGCTCTTTGGGGTACCAATTAATCTTAAACAATGCGCAATTTGTGGTCGAATGACGGGCGTACTCGACTACTCTGTAAAATATAATGGGTTATTATGCCGTGATCATTTTAGTCATGATTCAAGACGCTTACATTGGGAACCAAAGACAACAGCTATGATTCAACGACTGGCACATGCAAATTTAGAAACATTGAAGTCGGTTCATGTAAGCAATGAGACGATTCAATCCATTCGTCAAGCGATAGATCAATTATATGAAGAATATGTTGGTCTACATCTCAAAAGCAAGAGTTTTATTGATCAGATGGTGCATTGGCAAGAGCCAAAAACGTTAAGTGATTCTTGACGATTTTTTTACCATTACAGTATAATAGGATTACCTTTAGAGAGAAATTTTGGCGTTATGCCGTGACTCATCAGCGAGTTCGGATGGTGTGAGCGGACAGCATGGCAGACGGCGTTAGTTTGGCATATTCTCTAAGAACATTAATGATAATCAAGTGCCGGTTAAATAACCGGAATTAGGGTGGAACCGCGAGTTAATCGTCCCTATGTCGCTTTAGAGCGCATAGGGACGTTTTTTATATGAAGGAGAGTGTTTAAATGAGTGAGCCGAAAAAAACGGTACAAGAAATGATCTTGTCCTTGTATGAATTTTGGTCGAAACAAGGATGTCTAGTGCTCAATGCTTATGATACAGAAAAAGGTGCAGGGACGATGAATCCGAATACGTTCCTACGTGCAGTCGGTCCAGAACCATGGGCAGCTTGTTTTGTGGAACCTTCGAGACGTCCGGCAGATGGACGTTACGGCGAAAATCCCAATCGTCTCTACCAACATCACCAATTCCAGGTGGTCATGAAACCAAACCCAGAAAATATTCAGGAACTCTATATTGAGAGTTTAGGTGTTTTAGGGATTGATGCCAAAGATCATGATATCCGTTTCGTAGAAGATAACTGGGAAAATCCATCCATGGGATGTGCTGGACTCGGTTGGGAAGTTTGGATCGATGGGATGGAAGTCACTCAGTTTACCTACTTCCAACAAGTCGGTGGTCTTGAAGTCGCACCAACGATGTCAGAAATTACATATGGATTGGAACGCTTAGCGTCTTATATTCAGGACGTTGAATCTGTTTATGATTTGGAATGGTCCAACGGCGTGAAGTACGGTGAAATCTTTAAACAGCCTGAATACGAACACTCCGTTTATTCTTTTGAAAAAGCGGATGGTGAAATGTTGCGCCGTGCCTTCGATCAATATGAACACGAAGCAACAGCACAGATTGAAAATGGATTAGTTTATCCAGCGTATGACTACATTTTGAAATGTTCACATACGTTCAACTTGATGGATGCCGGTAAGCTTGTTTCTGTCAGTGACCGTCAAAACTATCTGTCACGTGTTCGTCGTATGGCGCACCAAGTGGCTTCTTTGATGGTAGATCGTCGTAAGGAACTAGAATATCCGCTTTTATCGAGAGAAGATGCAGAAGCTTTATTAAAGGAGGAAGCTCATGAATAATCATCAATATTTAGTAGAAGTACTGATTGAAGAAATGCCAGCGCGTATGGTGCGTGCGGTAAGTGAGCAGTTCAAGACTCGTGTAGCTGACTTCTTAGAAGAGAACCGTCTGTCTTTTGAAGATATTAAGGCTTACGCCACGCCACGTCGTTTTGCAGTGTTAGTGACTGGTTTAGCAGATAAACAATCTGATTTCACTGAAACAGCTAAAGGACCTACTGAAGCGATTGCTAAAGGTGATGATGGTGAATGGTCTAAAGCAGCTATGGGGTTTGCGCGTTCTAAAGGTGTTGATGTCGAAGATATTTACTTTAAAGATCTAAATGGTAAATCGTATGCTTATGTAGATATCGCACATTCTGGATCTAAGACACGTGATATCTTACCGGGTATGGCATCAGTCATTGAAAGCATGCAATTCCAAAATACGATGAAATGGAGTACAGAGTCACACTTCACATATTTGAGACCGATTCACGGTATTGTTTCTGTATTTGATAAGGAAGTTATTCCATTTGCCGTTCGTCATTTATCAGCGGGTAATACGACATTAGGGCATCGCACATTGTCTGAAGGTGAAGTGACCATTAACTTTGCTGGCAATTATGAAGAAATTCTCGAAGCTGCTTCTGTCATTGTCGATCAGGATAAACGTCAAGCGTTAATCCAAGAGCAGATCGCTTCGATTGCCTCAGATGCTAAGGTGTCTGTAATCGAAGATCCAGAATTATTGGAAGAAGTTACACAGATTGTGGAATGGCCAACAGCATTTCTCGGTCACTTTGATGAGAAATATCTTGAACTACCAGAAGCTGTGTTAATTACCTCAATGCGCGACAATCAACGTTACTTTGCAGTTCGTGATGAACAGGGGAATCTTGCCCCATACTTTATTGCTTTGCGTAACGGGGATAATACCAATATTGAAGGCGTTAAAGCTGGTAACGAAAAAGTGCTAGTGGCACGTTTGGAAGATGCATTATTCTTTGTAGGTGAAGATCGTGCGCGTTCGATCGATGACTTTGCAGAACAACTCAGTGGTGTCACATTCCATGCAAAGATCGGCTCATTAGCAGATAAGATGGCGTCCACGACGGCATTAGCTAAAGCGTTATATAGTTTATGGGAAACGACAGACACGTTTGCTGGTGAATTATACGATGAATTTAAATCCAAAATTGAGCGTTTAGGTGCTATTTACAAGTTTGATCTTGTGACACAAGTTGTTGATGAATTCTCGAGCTTACAGGGTGTTGTCGGTGAAATTTATGCGCGTGAATTAGGTGAAGACGACGCAGTGGCTACTGCCATTCGCGAACATTACTTACCAACGCAGGCTAAAGGCGAACAACCAAAGACACCACTCGGCATTCTATTTGCGATTGCAGATAAATTAGATACGATTATTCATTTCTTTGCCATCAATAAAGTGCCTTCTGGTTCCAATGACCCTTACGCATTGCGTCGTGCGATGATCGGTATTGTTCAAATTTTATTGAGCGAACATTTACCGCTTCATTGGGAAGAAACATTACCAGAAGTATTAACCAATGTGTACGATATGGCGGATGAAGAGAGTGAAAAACTCACAGAACAACTCTTGAAATTTGTCGATGATCGTCTAGTCGCTATCTTGAAAGATGCAGCGATACGCCCAGATATCTCAGATGCGGCACGTCACGCATCCGTGAGAGATGTCGTATACATTACTGAAACTGCAGAAGTGTTACAGTCATTCAGTAAAGAAGAAAACTTCAAAACGGCTGTTGAATCATGGCAGCGTACGGTTAACTTGGGTACCTCTCAAGATGAACCGCTCAAGGATCGCTGGCGTATTCAGGCTAGTGCGTTTGAAACAGATTCCGAAGAAGCGCTATACCAAGCGTATAAGGAGCTCGAAAGTGATGTGTCACCAGAAACAGCATTGCAGCAGTTAGAAATCTTAGTGCCAAAAATCACAGCTTTCTTTGATGACAATATGGTCATGGTTGAAGATGAAACACGTCGCAATAACCGTTTAACCCTTCTTGAAAAACTGTCTGATATGATCTTAGCCGTTGCGGATGTAAAACGAATCAATGAGAAAGTGGCTGACTAAAGCCCACAAAGGAGGCAAATATGTCAACATTTTATGACTACGCTAAAATCTGGGTTGCAGCTGGTAAAGGGGGCGACGGTATCGTTGCTTTCTTGCGTGAAAAGTTCCGTCCAGATGGTGGCCCAGCCGGTGGTGACGGCGGTAATGGTGGTAGCATCATCTTTAGAGTGGATGAAGGGCTACGTACCTTAATGGACTTCCGCTATAACCGCCACTATAAAGCGAAACCTGGACAAAACGGTATGCCAAAAGGAATGTATGGTAAAGCCGCCGATGATATGGTCGTTAATGTGCCACCTGGAACAATTGTTAAAGATTTTGATACAGGTGAAGTCATCGCGGATATGGTTGAAGCTGGGCAGGAAGCTATTGTGGCCCATGGTGGTCGTGGTGGTCGTGGTAACAAAAAATTTGCGACGCACAATAATCCGGCACCAGAAATCTCAGAGAACGGTGAGCCAGGTGAGGAACGTACATTAATTCTTGAATTACGTGTTCTAGCGGATGCGGGTTTGGTTGGCTTCCCATCTGTTGGTAAATCAACATTATTATCGGTATTAACGGATGCCCAACCGAAGATCGGCGATTATCCATTTACTACGTTATCGCCTAATCTCGGTGTAGTAGAGACAAAACGTGCAGAACAATTTGTTATTGCAGATTTACCAGGATTGATTGAAGGTGCTTCAGAAGGCATCGGATTAGGTATCCAATTTCTTCGTCACGTTGAACGTACCAAAGTCTTATTACATGTTATCGATATGGGAGGCGCAGATGATCGCGAACCATGGGATGATTACTTAGCGATCAATCAAGAGCTCTATCGTTATGATCCTGAATTGCTAGAACGCCCGACAATTATTGTGGCGAATAAGATGGATGTACCAGAAGCAGAATTGTACTTAGAAGATTTTAAGGATCGCTTGCCAAAATACTATGCAGAACAAGGTATCGAACAAGCGACGCCTGAAATTATTCCGATTTCTGCTTTCCGTCACGAAGGACTGGATGCTTTAACTGATAAGACATGGCAGATGATCCAAGAAGCACGTGAACTAGAAGCAGAGATAAAAGCTGAAGAAACAACTGCGGCCTATCAGATGGCTTCTGATGAACAATCAGCTGAGGAACCGTATTTCAACTTAACGCGTGAAGACGGCCTTTGGATTCTTTCAGGTAAAGAAATTGAAAAAGACTTCAAGATGGCGAATTTGGATTATGAAGAATCTGCGTTGCGTTTTGCACGCAAATTAACAAAACGCGGTGTCGATGAAGCCTTAGTCGAAGCAGGAGCTCAAGATGGCGATATCGTTCAGATTGTAGATTATCAGTTTGAATTCTATCGTTAATCGGGCGATGGATTAGAATTGAGGAGAAAGTGAAACTAACGTTTTTAGGCACGGGCGCGGGCTTACCAGCACGAACGCGTAATGTCTCGTCCCTAGTGTTGAAATTATTAGATGAAAGTAACGAAATGTGGATGTTCGATTGTGGTGAGGGAACACAGCATCAAATTTTAGAAACAACGCTGCGTCCGCGAAAGATTAGTAAAATCTTTATCTCACATCTCCACGGTGATCATATTTACGGATTGCCAGGGTTTTTATCCAGTCGTAGCTTCCAGGGCGGAGATGACGATCCATTAACGTTGTATGGACCGAAAGGATTGGCAAATTATGTCTATGCATCACTCAAAGCTTCTGGAACTAAATTAAAATATCCATTTGAGATTGTAGAGCTAGATCAGCAAGGTGTCTGTTTTGAAAATGATCAATATCGGGTCGTCTACGATACTTTAGATCATGTCATTAAATCTTACGGCTATCGTGTAGAGGAAAAGGATCATCCTGGCGAATTATTAATCGACAAAGCAAGAGCAGCTGGCGTACCGAATGGCCCATTGTTAGGTAAGTTGAAAAATCTTGAAACAGTGACATTGGAAGATGGCACCGTACTTGACGGCCATGACTTTGTCGGTGAACCAAAACCAGGGAAGACGATCACCATATTTGGCGATACGCGCTATTGTCCGAGTGCACTGCCCTTGGTGCAAGATGCGGATGTTTTGGTACATGAAGCGACCTATGCAGGCGGTGAAGAGCGTTTAGCACACCGCTATTTCCACTCAACAGCACGTCAAGCGGCTAATCTCGCACGGTCTGGTAAGGTGAAACAGCTTTATTTGACACATATCTCGGCACGTTATCTGGGAAAAGATATTACAATGATGCGCCGTGATGCAAAGAAAATCTTTAAAAATGTGCAAGTCGTTCGTGATTTCGATGAATATACGATTTAAGGAGTCTGGCATATGAAGGATTGGATTGTGGTAACCGGTGCATCAAGTGGTATTGGTCGTGCATTTGCAAAATATGCAGCAAAGCGCACTTATCCACTCGTTCTTGCTGGGCGAAATGATCGGCGTCTTGACGCAGTGGCTGAGGAATGTTTACAGTTGGGGAGTCCCGATGTAGTGCAATTTAGTGGCGATTTGACATCACCTGCGGCTTGCGATCAATTATTGAAGACAGCAGTAGCTTGTGGTAATACCTTTGCCCTTGTTCATTGTGCTGGATATGGCGATTTCGAAGCGATTGAGAACATGACGTACGATGAAATTGCAGATATGGTTTCGGTGGATCTGACAGCGACGATGTATCTTTCGAAGCTTTTTGCAAAAGCACTTCGAAAGCAGCCGATCAAACAGCGTCGCATTATGTTGGTCGCTTCGGTATCAGGATTGATTCAGACTCCGAATACGACCGTCTATTCAGCGGTAAAGGCGGGAGTCTGGGGATTCGCCAATGCATTACGCCAGGATCTAACGGGAACGCGTATTGGTGTAACAGCGGTGATGCCAGGACCGGTGGATACGAATTTCTTTACACATAGCGCTGTTAATGCTGCGTATCGTGATAAAGTCCAGCATTTACTAACTGATCCAGAGGTGCTAGCAGGTAAGATGTATCGTGCATTACATACTGGAAAACATGAAATTGTTGTGCCTAAATATTATCGTTTATTGATTCAGTTACAGGGAATCGCACCGACAGTTGTCCATCAAGGCATCGATGCGTTTTTCCGTTGTTTTCCTGTTAAAGGTAAACCTCAATCATAATCGGAGGTGACTAGATGTTACATGCTGAAAAGCAATGGGAACAGCGTCAACAATTTGCAAATACATTAACAGATGATGAGATTGAACAGCTTTCAGAATCAAACGGTTGGTCACAGGCATTGATTCGTTTAGCTAATCAACGTGGCTATACGGATGAAGAAGCGTTAGCAGCCTATTTATCGCCGGCTGAGACATTTCACTCACCATTTGAATTATATGATATGGATCGATTGGTTAATCGATTGCAACAAGCGATTGCAGCTCAGGAACATATTTTGGTATACGGAGATTACGATGTGGACGGTATCACAAGTACCACGATCTTAGTTGAAATGATTGAAGGATTAGGTGGAGTTGTAGAGTACTATTTACCAGATCGTTTCGAAGATGGTTATGGTCCCAACAAGTCTGTTTATCAGTATTTCATTAAACGAGGTGTGGATGTCATCCTGACTTGTGATAATGGTGTGCGGGGTCATGAGGCGATCGCATATGCGCAATCAGAGGGCGTCGATGTGCTCGTCACCGATCATCACGAGCTTGATGATACTTTGCCGGATGCTTATGCGATTGTGCATCCTAGACATCCAAAAGGGAATTATCCTTTTGGTGAGCTCTGTGGTGCTGGTGTGGCATTAAAAGTTGCAACTGCTATGAATGAAGGCAACTTACCGATTGAAATGTTAGATCTGGCAGCGATGGGTACTATTGCGGATGTCGTGAGTTTAACGGATGAAAATCGATATATTGTTCAAAGAGGTATTGAGCAATTACAACATACAGAGCGTATCGGTTTGCAATTATTACTTTCAGAAAACAATATTCCGTTAGCTGAAGTAGATGAAGAGACGATTGGTTTTATTATTGCACCGCGACTAAATGCACTCGGACGAATGAAACAAGCGATGCCTGGTGTTGAGTTATTGATGACATTTGATGACCTTGAAGCCAATGAAATCATCGAGGAAATCGAGACATTAAATAATGAACGACGGGCGATCGGTGATGCTATCGCCCAGAATGTTGATGAACAGCTACAAGCAATGTCTGAATTACCACCGATCATTGTACTTAGTGGTGAGGATTGGCATGCGGGAATTGTAGGTATTATTGCTGGTCGCGTCTCTGAAAAATATCATCGTCCAGCTATTCTATTGGACCACGATACTGACAAACATATCTATAAAGGTTCAGGGCGTGCCCCAGAAGGTATCAGTCTCTATGAGATTTTGGATCAGGCATCAGATCTTGCAGAAGCGTGGGGCGGTCATGCGGCAGCAGCTGGTATGACTATTGATGAGGATGACTATGACGCATGGCGCCAAAAAGTTATCGCATCGGCTACAGCATTTGAATCAGTGATCGCACAGACACCGAAACAGACGTATGATATGACATTGCCGATAACGCAGGTAACGATTCCCTTTATTGAATCATTACAGGCCATGCAGCCGTTCGGTCAGGATAATACATCGCCACTGTTTATGCTTCGAGATGTCACCGTTCAATCAGTGCAACGTGTGGGTCGCGATCGTAATACATTAAAGTTACAGGTGAGTGATGGCGAGAATACCTTATCGCTGATTGGTTTTCGAATAGGTGAAAAAGCTTTTTGGTTGAAGTTTGGAAATCGTATAGATGTTTTAGTGAAGTTGTCCATTAATACGTGGCAAGGGGAACGTAACGCTCAGGGACAGATCATTGATATCCGTTCTGATGAAGCGGAGGTCTATGATCTACGGCGCGTTTCCAATCGACAATCGCTATTTAATGTTTCCAATGCCTTATACCTATTTGAGCAGGAAACACACTATGAACGATTCCGTACCGAAATACCTGATGATTCACAGGCCAAAGTGCTGAATACATTGGTACTGACTGATTTAGAAAATGATGAATTTGTGGCAATTGATCAAATTGTCATTTTTGACTGTTTAAGTGATGTCGAAAAACTCAAAGCAGTTATTCAAACACTTAATGTAAAAAATATTTATGTTTTTGCATATAGTGAACAGAATTCGTATTTGAGTGAATCGATTTCGAAGCAAGATTTTGGTCAATTGTATGTATATATCAAAAAACACGGTGCGATTCCGCTCATTGGCAATGAAGCAAAACTCGCGAAGTATTTCCACTGGTCAGTAGATAAATTAAAGTTTATGCTTAAAGTACTAAAGGAAGGGCAATTAATTGCCTATCATGCGCCGAATATCTCGATTAGGGAAACGGCACAATCGGTAGACTTAATGGCTCTCCCTTTAATGAGAAAAAGACGGGCACAGATCGACGCAGAACGATTTTTCCGTTATAGTGATTGTGAAACGCTTAAACAGGCGTTGTTTGATGTATCGAATGATGGAGGAACAGAATGAATTTAAAGGACACAATTGTATCAATCCCTAATTATCCTAAAGAAGGCATTATTTTTAGAGATGTGATGCCATTATTTGAAGACGCTGATGCAATGAAAGAAGCGATTGACCGCATTGCTGAATACGGCAAGCAAGTGAAAGCTGATGTTGTTATTGGCCCAGAGGCTCGCGGTTTTATGGTAGGTGTACCTGTAGCTTATGCAATGAATGCAGGCTTTGTCGCTGCACGTAAACCAGGTAAATTACCACGTGAAGTTGAACGCATTTCTTACGATCTCGAATACGGATCCAATGAGTTAGAAATCTTGAAAGATGCCATCAAACCGGGCCAACGTGTGTTATTAGTCGATGACTTACTCGCAACTGGCGGAACGGTAAAAGCCTCACGTGAGCTCGTTGAGAGACTCGGAGGCGAGGTTGTCGGTGCAGCCTTCATTATCGAACTCGTCGATCTCAAAGGGCGCGAGCAGTTCAGCGATTTGGATGTTATGAGCCTGATTGAATTCGAAGGTGAATAAGTCATAGCATAAAGTAATCATGTATAATAAAAAAGGATCGCCACTCACCATAAACGTGAATGTGGCGATCCTTTTTGTCTAGATATTATCACGATAGAGACTCACGACTTTACCGAGGATTTGCACGCGATCGAGAATAATCGGTGCCATAGTGTCATTCTCCGGTTGCAGACGCAAGTGACCATCTTCTTTGTAGAATCGTTTGCAGGTGGCTTCATTATCTTCTGTCATCGCAATAACGATTTCACCGTTATCGGCATTCGGTTGCTGGCGTACGATCACGTAATCACCGTTGTAAATGCCGGCATTAATCATACTCTCCCCGCGAATCTTCAGCATAAAGTAGTTATCACCGTTAGAATGCGCGAGCATCGGTGGCATTGGAAAATAGCCCTCGATATCTTCAATAGCGGTAATGGGCTGACCAGCCGTTACCGTTCCGACCATCGGGATTCCTTTATCAACCTTAATTCCGAGTATCTCACGGCCCTTATCCGTAATTTCTAAGGCTCGCGGTTTTGAAGAGTCTTTGAAGAGGTAGCCTTTCTCCTCA
The DNA here is from genome assembly GCF_053762225.1 of Aerococcus vaginalis. Taxonomy (NCBI): domain Bacteria; kingdom Bacillati; phylum Bacillota; class Bacilli; order Lactobacillales; family Aerococcaceae; genus Aerococcus; species Aerococcus vaginalis. Next base: position 2,544 of record NZ_JBSMYC010000006.1, on the reverse strand, counting down.
AGGCGAGCGAGATGCCCGTGAACCGTTGAAGTAGAGACCAAACCGACTGAGTCACAGATCTCACGAACAGTCGGTGGATAACCGCGCGCTTCAACACTGTCATAGATAAATTGGAGAATGTTGAGTTGACGTTCTTTCATTCCATCACTTCCTCTGCATCACATGTATTGATAATCAAGCTTAAGCTACCATAAACACGCCCCAATAGCAAACATATGTTCGCAAGCAGTATCTACGCATCAATCATGCGATCGGGTGTCACATAGACGGTCTGCTGATTGAAATAATTCACGAAGCCCGGTTTCGCGCCATTTGGTTTCTTGACATCCTTGACCTGTGTATAGTCAACCGGGACATTGGCCGAATAGCGATATTTAGAGAAGAAGGCCGCGTACTTCGCAGCTTCTTCAATCTCCGCATCGGTCGGTTGATCGGTCGCTAATATTACATGACTGCCTGGAATGTTCTTAGCATGGAACCAGTAATGTTCGCGGTTCGCCTCGCGGTGCGTGAGATAATCATTCTGGCGATTATTGCGCCCTACATAGATGGCATGACCAGCTGACGATTTGAATGCACGCGGTTTGGATGCTTTTGGCTGTTTTTTCGCTTTGCGTTTATGCTGTTTGATATAGCCACCGTCGATCAGCTCCGACTGCATGTCCTCGAGGGCGTCACCATCCGCTTGCGCTAACTGTGTCTCGAGTGATTCGAAGTAAATTAATTCATCCTTAACTTTTGCCATTTCACGCTCAATGTACTGCTTCGAATTTTGAAGCTTACGATAGCGTTTGAAATAGCGCTGTGCGTTATCAGACGGAGTTCGTGCTGGATCTAAAGCAATCGTAATATCTTCATTATTATTGTAGAAATTAGGTAGCGACACTTGTTCGCTACCTTTGTCGATCAGATAGAGGTAGGTAGACAACACTTCGCCCTTGACGCGATAGTCATCCGCTTTTTCACTTTTGGCAAGGTCGGATGTTAGATTCTGTTGTTTCTTACGATTGTGCTTAAGATGATGTTTGATCACTTGGTCGAGTTGATCAGACAGTTCACTGATTTTGCTAGAATGTGCCAATTTCGCATAGTAGCTGTCCAACAAACCACCGAGCGTCTCGAAATGTTCCTTATCACCGCCAACCGATTGGTAATCGATTGCATGGAAATGCCACTTACCATCTGTCGTATAGGTCAACGTCGGTTGTGGACGATCAAACTCAGCAATAAAGGTATCGAAAATGTGCACCGCATGCGCCGGTTCCGCATACAATCGTTCGGATAGTTCACGTGCCGAATCCTTCCCGAAGCCGATCCAATGCGCTTGAACCACTTTAGATGTAATGGTTTCATTTTCAGACATCATCGCTTCAACGTGCGCATGGCGGTCAGCACTATCTTCAAACGGGTCATGCTTATCCGTTTGGAGTGGCGGGAACTGATAAGTTGCACCCGGTATTAGCGGACGTATGCGATTCTGACTGAGCGCCACATGTTTCAAGGTATCAATAATGCGGTGCTCCTGGTCGATAAGGAATAGATTACTGTGACGACCCATCAACTCCAGTACCAGTTGCATCGGCTGTTCATCACCAATCTCGTTCTGGCGAATCAAGTCGAAGAAAACAATACGGTCGCTCTGAAATTGGCGAATCGCTTCAATTCGTGCACCGTCGATATATTTACGCAGCACCATCAAAAAATTCAACGCAGCTTCCGGATTAACATAGGATTGTTCAGTTAACTGTAGCCGCGCCATATTCGGATCAATGGTTAATAGAAGTTTATAATTTTTCTTGTGAGACCGAATCGTAAAAATCACACTGTGGCGATTCGGTTGTTGAATGCGACGGATCGTTGACCCAGCAAATTGTGCATTGAGATCACGAACCATCGCATGTGTAAATAACCCATCAAATGACAAGGCTCCACCTACTTTCTAAAAGCATAGTATAACAGAATGAAGATATAAAAATGATCACCTTTGACCATAGAGGTGATTGCTAGGGTGTTCATTATAAACCAAAAAAGTAAATATTGAATAGAAAAAACTATTACAAGAACACTATTTAAATGATGTAAATAATTTTTTAAATTTATTTGTATAATTTTTTAAACAGTGTTATCCTTACTTTGGTCGTAATATTTGTGACTTTAATATTAGTTTGCTTTATGGAGGGATTTTATGGTTACAAAGAGCAAGAAGAGCTTGTTGAAGCATGCGTCAGTGGGGCTGGCGGCCTTTGCTGTATCATCTATTGTTGCTGTGACAGCGCAAACAGAAACAGCTAAAGCAGCTGAAGCACCGTACGAAGGTAATACCTACAAAGATGGTGAAGTTACTGACTTGGCTCGCTTGGCAGGACAAGCACAGTTAGACTACATCGATCGTGAACAGTACGAAGGTAATGCCTACGAAGATGGTGAAGTTACTGACTTGGCTCGCTTGGCAGGACAAGCACAGTTAGACTACATCGATCGTGAACAGTACGAAGGTAATGCCTACGAAGATGGTGAAGTTACTGACTTGGCTCGCTTGGCAGG
>NZ_JBSMYC010000005.1:0-26625 GCF_053762225.1 Aerococcus vaginalis | reverse complement strand
GCTTCTTCATCGCGTTCAGTAGTTACAGATGGGGTGCGTCCGTCATCACCATCTTCACCATCGTTACCGTTTTGACCGTCACGAACGATTTCTTCACGGATGAGTTCGTCTACGCCTTCGGTGTATTTACCGTCGCCGTCCACGTCGAAGTAGAATGTGATCGTTGTTGTCTTCGCTTCTTCATCGCGTTCAGTAGTTACAGATGGGGTGCGTCCGTCATCACCATCTTCACCATCGTTACCGTTTTGACCGTCACGGATGTAATCGTGATCGATTAATTGATCAATGCCTTCAGTGTATTTGCCATCACCGTCTTTGTCATAGAAGAAGATGACTTCTGTTGTTCCTTCATCTACCTTGTTTGTTTCAACTAAGAAGGAATTACCATCCGCACCATTTTTCACAGGGATGGTTTCTTTAACTTCGCCATCTGGGCCTTTAATGATGATGACATATTCGCCATTTTCTTCATTGGTGCGATCGACCTCAATAGTATCGCCTTTAGGTGCTTCTGGTTTAGGTAATTCCATAACCTTAGTATCACCATCTTGGAAGATAACTGTTACAGTGCCATCGCCATTGTTTTCGATGTCCTGAACAGCTTTATCGAAGTTGTATCCAATAATCGCTGGGCGAATCGGTTTTTCTATGTGGCTGTCAACTTCAGTGAAGTATTCTTTGAAGTATTCTGCTTCACTCTGACCATCTTCACGTTTTGGATAATCTTTAGAAGAGTCGTATTTGTAGATGTAGCGGATACGTCCATCTTCACCACTTTGAACCAATTTAATGCTGTTTGGTTCGAGATCTTTGTTTTCAGTGATTTCGATGTCGTAAGCTTCATCTTCAACTGTCATTTCGTAGTTATAGATTGGTGCTACTTCTTCTTTGACGAAACCAGTATCGAAGCTGAGATCTTCATGGTCGAGATAAAGAATCAATTGTGTCCCATTTGAATCATTTTCTCGATCACCACTACCAATTGTGGTTGAGCGATAGCCATCAGGCGTTTCGAAGTTGATGGTGTAGTAACCCTTTGAAAGGTCAGTAAACTCATATTTACCTTCATCGTCCGTGGTGGTTTCTTGGACATTTCCTTCTTGGTCAGTCAATGTCACACGAACATTAGGGAATGGCTTATCACTTTCGCCACCCTGAACGCCATCACCATCGTCAATCCAAATATAATCACCAATCTTAAATGTTTCTTCTTCCGTATCTGGATTAATCGGTGTAGCTACAGTGTTGTCCCCTTCAGAGTAACTACTTTGGACATTAGGGTAATAAGTGAGTCCACGATCTAATGTATAAGATATCCCAGGTTGTTCATACATAGTTACGTAATCTTTCATACCGCCCGGTTCACCTGGCATTTCCCATACAATAATGAGTTGCTGACCATCGGCCATCAAGTTTTTCCCTTTATTTAATACTGAAGTTTGATCGTTTCCAAGACGGATTGTTTTTTGGTTAGGATTTGGATTATCAACCTCACTTACTTCATCTGTAATTTCTTCTAGTCCGGAAGGTAAGTTATTTACATCAATGAACATGCCATCAGAATACTTAGATAACTTATTTCCGTTAAGATTTAAGACTCCTCTGTCTACTTTAAATACCCTATAAGTCAAATCTTCAACATTTAGATCACCGATCTTATCATAGAAGGTCAAACGAGGAGCTAAATTTTTACCGTTCTCATCCTGGCCAAATTGGAAGTCTTCCCCAGTAGCATTCAAATAGGAAACAACTTGAAATTTTCCATCTTGACTCAAGAAACGAAGCGGAGCTATCCCACTATTTGGATTACCCTTTGCTTCTTCTGCTAACCAATAATTTACTTTTAACTGTTCAGAATGTTCTTCACCAGCTAGACTAAAACTGAAAGGATAGAGAGTATCTTGCTCCGTTATAGTTTCTTCTTTTGCCCCTACGCCAAAAGAAAAATTACCATGTATATTTTGATACCGATCAACTGCATCAGTAAAGACCATCTTAATAACATTATTTGTTGAAGGATAGCCTTCATACGTTCCCTCAGCCAGATGAGTACCATCTGCAAACATAATGTTTAGATCCTTAGTTTCAGTATATGGGGTTCCTAAGTATAAAGAATCTCCAAGATCAATCTCAAAATAATCTCCCGCTTTAACACTATCATCTACTGTAAAGTCTGCTCGTATGGTAAGACTATCTGCTCCGAATCTTTGATAAGTATCCTTACCTAAATTTTCTGTTCCATCACTATAAATATCTGTTTTTTCTTGACCGGTTCTATTGTCAACAATGATTAAATCAATGTTATCCATATGAACATTATCATTGACATTCTGCCCAACTTCACGAGTCTGAGCCGCAAAGTTTGCAAATGGAATTTTCTTATCCGATGTCGCATAAGCGACTAACGCATCTTTTGCTTCTTGATTTAAATCTAAAGTGTCAAAGTTTTCTACACCAATTTGACCTAACCATTCTTTGACAGCTGGGTCATCACTCCCTAACAAGTCATGGAAAGTGGCATCCGGAGAAATACTTGCTGGGAGTTCTGGATATTCAGGTGCAGTTGCTTCTTGAGGAAGTGTTTGTTCAACACGCTGTACATCATCAGAAATAGCTGGTTGTTCCGCTACTTCTTTTTGAGGTTCTGATGCTTGTTCAGGTGTTTCAACTGTTTGAGAAGATTCTTCTGCTTGTGAATCTTCTTCGATTTGTGCATCTGTTTCCTCAGATGAAACTTCACGTTTTTCTTCAGAAACAGATGGTGTTTCTTGTTGTTCATTTTCTACTTGAACAGCTTCAGAATCATCACTAACGACATCATTAGTTTCTGTTTCAGATTCAGGAGCGTCGGCTTCGCTATCTACTTCATCGAGTAATAGCGAATCGTCGTACCCCCCCCCCGATTTCTGAAACGGTTACATTATTGCCAACAAAAGATTCGTTGACTTGGCTATCGGTGACTTCTGCTGCGTGCACACTGATGCCATTAGATACAAATAGCAAACCCGCAGACACGGCAACAGAAGCTACGCCCACTGAAAGACGCTTAATTGCATAACGGTAGAAACGCTGTGCGTCACGTTCTTTCAGAAGCTTAAAATTCTTCTTACTAACCATGAGAAACCTCCTTGTAAAAAAATAGTAAATAATAAGATAAAAATAAGTATTTAGAAAATCTTAAATACACTAACTACCAAAGTAGAAGAACAATTATATACTTTTTGTTGATGCAAATACAAATTAATTATGTTAAAAGTTCTAAATTATAGCAATGTTAGTCTGTGTATTTATACTCTAAAAATACTTACAATACTCTTATATATCATTTATTGATAAAATTCAAGTAGCAAAAATTGTAAATATTTTCCCAAATAATCAATAACAAGCAAAAAACGCCAGCGAAAAATCTTAAATTTAAGACTTTCACTGACGTTATCTAGTATTTTCGTTACTCTTCCATTTCCTCACTCGGACGATAGAAGGCGCGGTTGTCCATCGCGAACAAGCGACCCGAGAATTCACCCGGTTCAGTCTGCTCTTTGGCTTTGAGGAGCTGATTCATGTCTGCATCGAGGTCATCGAGATGATGCAGGATTTCGGCTTCCATGAGCTGTGGGCGCACGGGACTGCCGTATTCCTGCTGGCCGTGATGTGCCAGCAACATGTGCTTTAATAACACGACGGCTTCGTCATCCTGATCGTAGCCGAGTTTTTCAGCAGTGAGCGAAACTTTTTCAGCAATCAGACTGATGTGGCCGATCAGTTTGCCCTGCATGGTGTACTCGGCACTCAAGGGATCATGGAATTCGATCACTTTCGCCATGTCGTGAAGCATCGCGCCGCCGTAGAGGAGGCTCTTGTTGATGCCGTCGTATTGGTTCGCGACCGCTTCACAGAGATGCAGGATCGATAGCGTGTGGAAAGCGAGCCCACCCGGATAGGCGTGGTGAATCGTCTTCGCTGCCGGGTAATCGAAGAAGTCTTTCGCATTCTGATTGAGGAGATCACGCACAATCGCGAGAATCTTCTCATTCGTGATAGCTTCCAAGTATTTGCGAAATTCCGCCACCATGTCGTCTTTTGCAGCCGGTGCATCCTCGAGGAAATCAGTAATCTCCTTATTCTCATCGGCACGTTTGAGACGCATGTCCTGAATGCGCGCCTGTGGATTCCCGTTGTAGAGTTCGCGGTACCCCTTGAGCAGCACAATTTCACCTGGTTGGAACTGTTCGATATCACGATCCGTCACGTCCCAGTGCATGCCGTTAATTGTGCCCGATTTATCCTGGAAGGTGAAGGCGAGATAGTTGTTGCCGTTGCGGTCGGTTTTCAGTTCGGCGTTCTTGATGAGAACGAACAGTTCGAAATGATCACCGACCGGATAGTCGTTAATACGTGGTAAGTCTGTCATCACATTCACCTACTAACGATTGAGCACGGTGAGCTGATCGCGGTTAACCCACTCTTCGATGCGACTGTCATGCGTGAAGAGGATGACCTGTCCCTGTTCGGCACGTTCTGCGATTAATGTGTAGACCGCATCGCGCGTTTCGTCATCGAGATGTGCGAACGCTTCGTCGATCAGGATCGGTAATGCCTGATCCGGTAGGACGGTGTCGATGAAGGCGAGACGCAAGGCCATGAACAACAGCAATCGTTCCCCGCGTGAGAGCTGAATGGCGTCACGGGTTTCACCGTCGATCACGAGGGCAAGCTGTTTGTCGTTGAAGGCAAGTTTTTCGAGGCGACCTTCTGAGAGACGATTCAAGTAGCGGCCGGCCTGTGAGAGGACGGCTTGAGATTGATCGCTACCGAAGTCACTGACCTGACTCGTTAAGGCGTCGATCGCAAGTTGGCGACTCGCCCAGTCAACGGACGCTTCATAGACGCTATCCAGCGAGTCACGCAGTTTTTGTTTCTGTTCGTCGACGAGTCCCTGTTGTTCGAGGTCATCCATCTTCTGCTTGATGCGCGCGATGGTATTGACGGTCTGGTTGATCTGACTGTTAATCTGAGTGAGGCGACTCTGATTATCGCTAATCTGCGTTTCAATCGCAGCGTCTGCCAAGTTGTAGGACATCACGGCTTGGTTGAGCTGTTGTTTGAGCCGATCGCGTTCACGCTTCTGTTCCGCCATTTCATGTTCCTTCGCCATGTCCGCTTCGAAGAATGAGAAGTCATCGTATTCGTAACGCGTCATCAAATTGTTCAACGCGTCGTCAATACGGTTCGTTTCGCGAAGGAGTTCACGTTGATCCGTCTGATGCTGAGCTTTTGAACGTAATTCGTATTGGTGATCGCCCTGATACTGTTTCGCTTCGGCGTATTGATCTTCGAAGGTGCGGTAGACAACATCCATGGAGAAGCGTTCGCCGTCCAATGCCGTCTGGTAGTCTTCCCAGAGCGCTTCATGCCCTTTGGAAAAGCGTCCAACACCGGAGGATTTCACGAGTTCGTTGATGTCCTCTTCAAGGCGATGAATTTGATCGGCGTAGTCCGTCTGCAGCCATACGAGCGCTGAAACGGCGTCGGAACCACCTTTTGCTTTGACGAGTTCTTTCACGTCTCTGTTGAACGTCTTCGATTGTTCTTCAAGTTCGTTCAACTGATCGTTCTGATCGTCGATACGACGCTGCAATTCGGCACGTTCGCTATCAATATCGCGAATATCGAGGCGGTAGTTCTTGTCTTCCTGTTCGGCAAATTTCTTCCCTTTCGAGCTCTGATACCAACCGAAGAGTGCGAAGAGCCCACCGAGGACGAGCGAGGCGATCCCGCTACCGACGAGGAAATTACGCTGTGTGAAGAGGAAGGCGATGATCAGGAGCACGCCGATACCGAGCAAGACCCAGCCGAACGTCTTGATCCAGCTGGTGATGAGGTTCGGCATGTATTCCTTGAAGTCATCGTAATCGGCCATGACTTCTTTGCGTTCCTCGCTGAGGTCGGTGCGCTGTTGTTGTAGGTTTTCGAGACCGGACTTCGTATTTTGGTAGAAGACGCGACGGTTATCGATATCCTTCTTACGTTCGAGCCATTCGTTATTTTCTTCTTCGCTCAGCGGTTCTGGCAATTCGTCGACCGATTGCACCCCTAATGCCGCGAGCAAGGAACGTTCGCGATAGCGTTTCTGAACGATCTGATCGTGAATCTCGGAATCCTCATTCGCAAACTGGCGGTAGGCGCGTGCTTCCGAAACGAGATCGGCGCTGATCGATTCGTGATCGAGAATCCACTGTATCCCACTGTTGAGTTCGTCGGTCGTATCGGTCGATTCCTCAGACATCTGATCCGACACGCTGTCGAGCTGTTCGCGTCTCGCTTCGAGCATCTTCTTCTTATCCATCAACTGTTGATAGCGATAATAGTCGTCCTTCGCAAAGCCGATAAAGTTGTAGTTGGCGATGGCCTGTTCCGCGGCTTGGAACTGGTGGACGAGATCGGATTGCTGATCGGCGAGCTGCAGGTCGAGCGTCTTCTTATTGAGGTTTTCACGCACGTGTTGTAGTTGTGCGAGTTTGGCGTTGAGTGCTTTCAACTGACGTTTCAATTCGAAGTACTGTGATTCCTGATGCGCGGCCGCTTCGAGCGATTCATTCTCTGTTGCCAAGGCATTGAGCTGTTGGTTCAACGACGGTTTCTGACCGTTTGGCAGATAGATGTCGTCGGCTTCACGCTGTAACTTCGGCACGATATTATGCATAATCTGCTGATGCCCACTCGTCGTCAGTTCCGCAATATTTTGTTGTAGCTCCTGATTGTCACTCCAGACGAAGTTCAGCAATTCATCTTCAGAGAAACTGAAGAGATTGGTGTAGTCTTCACGCGTAATACGTTTGAAGAGAAAATCAAAGTCGTCGACGTCGTGACGTTCGCCATCCTGATCGAAGAAGTGGAGCGACTGCTTGCCGTTGACTTTGGTACGTTCGATCTGAACATCCCCGTAGTCGGTATCATCGAGCCAGATCTTACCACCGTAAACGGCGTGCGGATTGGTATCGTAGGCACGTTGGTCGCGACGACGCATATCCGGGAAACCGAACATGACGCTGATCATGAAACTCATGACGGTCGATTTACCGGAACCGTTCATCCCTTCGAAGACGTTCAAGCCATCCTGGAGGTTGTACGATTGATTAATAAATTTTCCGTAGCTATAAATGTCAATTTTTGAGATATACATAAGTTGTAATTCCTTCCGATGATTTACGACTCATCATCCATTAATAAACGCTGTTCCGCAAACGACACGACATCATCGATCATCTGTTGACGGTCGATCTGACTCCAGACGCGGTTCGCCCAGGTTGAGTGTTTCAAGAGCGGTTCAATCAACGTCTCGAAAACTTCCGGATCGCGGTACGTTTCGATACGTTGCAGTGCCATTTTCTGTTCATATGGCAGGAGCGCAATGGTGTCTTCTTTGGTTTCGAGTGCGAGATGCAAGTCGAAGAGCATGACATGTCCGACGCGGTCTTCGCCACCGTTGTGATACTTACTGAGATAGCGACGACGAATTTCATCGGCAAGTGTTTTGGCGTAACGGTGATAGGTCGCCATCGTTTCACCGTCGTCACTCGCTACTTCTAAGGTCACATCAGCGAGTACGTTCAAGCTCTCCTCAACAGCGGTGATTTCCATTTTGCGCATAGCCTGTTCAATCGCCATCCGCAGGCCTTCCATATCCGATACTGTATCGAGCGGAATCGTGATCGGTTGGAACTGCCAGTCCGTCGTCTCAAACGGTTCGACTTCCGGTGCCTGTCCCTGTTCGATCGAGACAAGCAAGGCGCCTTTTGCACCGACTTCGTTGGCACGCGTGCCCTGAATATTACCGGCGTACCAGGCGCGGTCATCATCGAGGACACGATGTGCACCGTGGATGTGCCCGAGTGCCCAATAATCATAGTGATGAGCGATCATATCCGCCTTCGTAAATGGCGCATAGTGATCGCGTGCACTGTCTCCCGTTCGTTCCGCACCATGGAAGAGCCCGATGTGATAGTCCGTCACGTGACTGCGTTCTGGATAATCCTTTAGGCGATCTTCGTTGATCCACTGTGTCGTGTAGCTGAACCCGGAGAGCGCAACGGTCTCGCCGCTTTTCGTTTCGAGTTCCATTGATTGCACACTATCTCTAAAGATATGCGCATTCTTCGGTAGATTCACGTGCGATGATTTGAGCGTGTCGTAGTCGTGATTACCGAAGATGATATATGCTGGAATATTGTATTCTGCAAGCTGTTCCAGTCCGCGTTTGAAGAGGAGCTGGTCAGCGAGCGCACCTGTGGGTTGATCGTAAATATCGCCAGAGAAGACGACAAAATCAACCTGTTCATTGATAGCTGTTTCGATTAAATGTCGGAAACTGTCACTCACAGCGTGTGTTAAAACGCGCTTCAATTCGTGATCGAAGTGCTGTAGTCGCTGCATGGGACGTCCCAAATGCAAATCTGCTGCATGTACAAAACGAATCATGAATAATACCCTTTCTAAACCGTATCGTCTCCTATTCTAGCATATCCAACCATCAAAAAAAGCCGTGTCTGCTCATGAGACACGACTTTTTCGAACAATCGTTCGCTAGGTTAGCCTAGCACACACTATTAAGCGTAGATTTCTTGGATTGGTTTAGTGACCGCGTTGTTTACATCGTTCAATACGCGGTTTAATTGTTGTTCTTTTTCCATCAAGGCTGCGATCAATGCGTTATCGCTCATTTCCTTTTGAAGGTTTTGAGCTTCTGTCATTTCTTCTTCAGAAGGTTCTTGACCCATTTGAAGTTTCAACTGCAAACCTTGTTGGAGTTCACGGAATTTGTTGTAGATATTAGAAGCTTCTTCGTCTGCTTTAACATCTTCCATGGCTGCTTTGAGGGCAGCGTATTCGTCGAGTTCGCGTACTTGACGTTCTAAGTCATTAATTGTGTCGTAAATATTTGCCACGATAATGATCCTTTCTAACTGTGCGCTACATGTTCTCTTGGCGATTATCTAAATTGATCGATAAATCGATTCACGGTATTCCGTCCACGGTCGATCCATCCATTGATGGTATCGAAGACCGAGGATGATTCTTCGCCTTCTACGGCTGGGTTCTGGTCAATCTCTGGGTTCGCCTCATTGTCCTGGATATTCTGAACATCGAATGGCGTGCCCGGCGATTGTTCGAGCAGTCCCTGCATGATCTGCTGGAAGTTCGTTCCCGAATACACCGGTGAACTGTTCCAGATATAATTCTCATCAGAGGACTGATCAAAGCCGTACCATGATGTTACCACAATATCCGGTGTATAGGCGACAAACCATTGATCGTTTACCCCCGGAATATTTTCACCAGTCTCTACTGTACCAGTCTTTCCGGCAATTTGGTAGCCATAAGGTGCAGCAGATGCACCGGTTCCGCCCGGTTGGTAGACGTTCATCAGCATACTGCTCATCGTTTCCGCGATATCTGGTGAAACGGCATTATTCTGTTTCGGTGCCTGGTCGCGAACAATCTCGTTACCATCCGAATCGACAATGCTCTTGATGAAGAACGGTTCCGAACGTTTACCCTTATTGACGAAGGCGGTGTACGCACCAGCGATTTCGAGTGGTGAGGTTCCTTTCTCGAAACCACCGAGCGCGCTGGATAATGCCATATCGCTGTCGGTGTATGGAATACCGAATGCATCGAGTTTATGCATAGCAGGTTCGACACCGATCTCATTCATCAACCACACGGCTGTCGTGTTTTTACTCTGAGCAAGTGCTTGCCAGAGATAGAGCTGGCCGACTGTCGTGTAGTCGTGGTTCTGCGGTGCATATTTCTCAGCACCGTAGGATTTCACTTCGTCCGGTACGATATCAAACGGCGTGTAGCCAGCCTCTAATGCTGGTGTATAGACGTTGAGTGGCTTGATGACCGACCCCGGCTGACGACGCATCTGTGTCGCACGGTTGAAACCGCGGAAGGTATGCCCATCGTTACCACCAACGACGGCGAGCACGCCACCCGTATACGGATCAAGTACTACACTAGCACTCTGCGCGACTTCTCCAGTCGGACCACTCGGGAACAGCGTACGATCCTCGTAAATACGATTCAAGACATCCTGGTAAGCCGTATTCAAGTTCGTCGTAATTTGGTAATCGTTATGCATGAGGTCTTCTTCCGCAATACCGAATTTATCACGCGCTTCATCAATCACCGCATCGAAGTAGAACTGATATGGATTCTCTTCATTCGGCAACTTGTTGTTCATCTGCGGCATATCCGCATTCGTTGCCGTCTGAGTCGTATTTTCATCGATAAAACCGTTATTGTTCATTAACTGCAACACCAGGTTACGACGTTCTAACGCGCTGTTATAATCGTCCACCGGATTATAGATGCTTGGCCCCTTCAACGCCCCAGCGAGTACCGCTCCTTCAGAGAGCGTGAGATCCGCTGCGGATTTACCGAAGTATTTCTCACTGGCATCCTGTACCCCGTAAGCGCCGTTCCCAAAGTAGGAGTTGTTGAGGTACATTTCGAGGATCTGATCCTTGGAGTAGGTTTTTTCGACTTCGAATGAGATGAATAATTCCTTGAATTTACGGAGCAGCGTCTGTTCATTCGTTAGGAACGAGTTCTTGACTAACTGCTGGGTTAAGGTCGATCCCCCACCGCTGATCTGACGATTAACGAGTAAGCCGGCCATGGCACGTCCGATACCGATAATATCGAACCCGTGATGATCGTAGAAACGCTTATCCTCCGTCGATACTACGGCTTGCTGAACCGCAGGCGAAATCTGATCGATGGAAACGTATGTCCCATTCGCTCCGGAGAGCTTGCCGAGATCATTACCGTTCTGATCCTTCATCATCGTCGTTTCTTGCAGACGTTCTTGGAGATTATCCACATCCGTCGTCTTCGCCACACCGATGAGATAGGCTTCGAAGATAAAACCAAATAGCAAAACCGCGAAAATCGTCCATTTGATGATACGGAATTTCTTGAAATAGAATTTCACGTATTCAAAGAACGTTTCCGGTTTTTCGATGGTTTCCTTCTGTTTATTATTTTTTTGACGATTCGGCTGTTCCTTTTTCGAGGGTCGTTGCTTCATCGTGGGTTGTTTCTTTATATTTTGGGGTGATTGATGCCGCCGCTTGGGACGCGGTGGTTGTTCAGGCATGCGCCATCCCCTCCTTCCCGAAAGTGATTATGCTTATTGTACACGAATTTTAATGCTTTTCCGCTTTTTCGTGCATTCTTAATAAAAACGTACACTTAATCGAGTTTGTCGTTCTCGTAGTGGTGCGTGCGTTCCAAGTTAGGAAAACCTTGTTGGCGCAAAACTTCATAAATGATGATTGCTGCGCTGTTTGAGAGGTTCAAGCAGCGTACTTTGCTGTCATCCTGTGGAATACGTAAACATTGCTCGGCATGCTCACGCATAAAGTCTTCCGGTAATCCTGTTGTTTCACGACCGAACATGAGATACATATCCTCATCGATATGTGCGTTGTAGTCAATGTCCGTGTAGTCGTGATTGGCGAACTTACTGATCAGGTACAATGGGCTATCACCGATTGATGCCATAAAATCCTCCAGACTATCGTGATAGTGAATCATTACATTGTCCCAATAGTCGAGTCCCGCACGTTTGAGGTGCTTGTCATCGGTTTGGAAACCGAGCGGACGGATCAGATGCAAGTGCGTATCCGTCGCTGCACACGTTCTTGAAATATTTCCAGTATTAGCTGGAATTTCTGGTTGATACAATACAATATGATTAGCCATTATAGACTCCTCTCTCTAATTACCGTCTATTCTAACAAAACCGCGACCTAACGGGTAGTCTCGCTATTTTAAAATCATAACAGTTGTATTAAAATTAGCCTAAAATCAGTCACTATATATCTGGGAGGAGAGCCTATGTTAGACCTAAAAACTAAAATTAAGCAAGACGGGAAAGTTTTCCCGAACAACGTACTGAAGGTTGACTCGTTTATCAACCATCAGATTTCACCCGCTGTCATGCAAGGGATCGTTGAACAGTTCGTCAATCATTTCAAAGACGCTGGCATTACAAAAGTTTTAACGATTGAAGCTTCTGGTATTGCACCTGCGATGATGACGGCTGCAGTATTGGATGTGCCGATGGTTTTTGCGAAGAAGAAAGAGCCTGCCACCCTACAGGATCAAGACGTCTACAAAACCGTTGTACACAGCTACACTAAAGATGAAGATAATACGATCATCGTCAGTCGCCAGTATTTATCACCGGAAGATCATATTCTGATCGTCGACGATTTCCTCGCAAACGGTGAAGCGTCACTCGGACTCGTTGATCTCTGTCGTCAGGCAGAAGCTGAAGTGAATGGCGTGGCCATCTGCATTGAGAAATCTTTCCAACAAGGACGCGAACGCCTCGAAGCGCTCGGTCTCGACGTCTACTCCGAAGCACGTATCGCTTCGCTCGATAATAATACGGTCACCTTCGCAGACGGTCACTAATTCATTGCACGACGCACATAAAAGGCGCGTAGCCCTGTATCTCGGGTTACGCGCCTTTTTGATGGTATTGATTAGCTCATCACATTTTGTGGGTCGCCATCAATAAATTTATTGATATTTTCGAAGACGATCTTCGCACGTTTCACCATGGATTCTTCCGTCAAGAAACCAATGTGTGGTGTTAAGATCGCATTCTTCGCATCGAGCAATGCGGTGTCTGCTGGCAATGGTGGTTCCTCATCAAAGACATCGACACCCGCACCAGAAATCTTACCGTCATTCAACGCTTTAGCGAGCGCATCGTTGTCGACGATGGCACCACGCGCCGTATTCACTAAGATGGCTGTTTCTTTCATCTTAGCGATTTTATCTGCGTCGATGATACGTTCAGTATCCGGTGTGCTTGGCAAGTGAATAGAGATGATATCACTCTCAGCCATCACATCGTCTAATTCTTTGTATTCCAGGCCAATTTCTTTGGCGGCGTCTTTTTCACTGCGGTTGTAGCCGATCAGGTTCGCACCGAAAGCTTTGAAGAGTTTCGCAACTTCGATACCCAGTTTACCTGTGCCGACGATACCTACCGTTTTGCCGGAGATTTCGCGACCTTTGAAGGCACCTGGGAAATCATCTGTTTTACGTGTGTCGTCGTTAGATCCTGGAATATTGCGGTAGAGTGCTAACGTTAAACCGAGCGCTAATTCAGGAACGGAACGTCCCGCATAGCCAGATGCATTCGATACGGTGATGCCTTTTTCCTTCGCAGCATCCATACCGACGTGGTCCACACCCGTGAAGGCCACATTGATGTACTTCGTTTGTTCAAGTCGTTCGATCACTTCGTCAGGGTATGGGTTATTCGCAATAACGACGATATCTTTGTCTTTACTGCGTTCGTAAAGTTCGTCTGAATCTGTCGTTTTCTCTTCATACACCGTGATCGTGTGTCCAGCCTCTTCCAGTGGTTGGATGAGTTCCTTGAGCGTATCCTCTGGAACATTCAAAGGTTCTAAAATACCAATATTCATGATTATCACCTTTCTTTATCCTTTAACTGTTGTTCTTTGACTTGTTTTTCGTACTGAATCAAGGTCATACCATCGTGTTCATCCAAGAATTCTTCACGTTTGTCGGCACGGTAGCGATCCATGTAGACGCGGAACAATTCCCCAGTCGTCGGTGGTGCCCAACTGATCGCATCCGCACCAGCATCCAGTGCCTGGCGAATAGTTGCTTCGGATTTACCACCGGTTGCGATGATTGGAATATCTGGGAATTTCTTCGAGATGCGTTCAACGAGTTGTGGCGTACGATGACCACCCGCAACGTTGAAAATATCGACGCCCGCTTTATGACGATCATAGAGCTGATACTCTGAAACAACCGTTCCAATAATCGGCGCATCGATCATATTCGCAATCTGCGTCACATTCTCATTCGGCATCGGCGTATTCACAACGACCCCAGAAGCACCTTCCGCTTCAGCAGAGAGTGCAAGGTAAGTACTTCGAACGCCCTGTGTTTTACCGCCTCCGACACCGGCAAAGACTGGTTGATTGGCAACACGACAGATGGCTGAAATAATCGCCGGATGTGGCGTATAAGGATAGACGGCGAGAATGGCATCCGCATTCGTATAGCAAATCGTTGCAATATCCGTACTAAATAGAAACGACCGCAGACGCTTTCCAAAAATACGAATCCCTGGTGCCTCTTCGATAATCGAAGGGACAGACAAGTTATCTTGCTTCAACAAAGTATTAATTGTTTTGTGTGTCCCATCTGCACTACGACTGCTGATTGTTGCCATTTAATTCACCTTCCATCCTTAATGTATGCAATAATTAACTAATCTTCTAATACTTCTGCAACTTTAGAAATCGCAGTGATCACTAAACCGATTGTCGTAAAGATTGCGGCAATCTTTTTAAGCTTTTCGCTTTTTGTCATCTTATCCTCTCCTTACATATTTATTATAGTGTTTTTTTATTATAGCGATTTTTGTAAGAATATTCAAGCGTTTTCAATAATGGCGGTAACCCCTTGTCCGCCACCGATACATAGTGTCGCTAAGCCGTATTTCAAGTCTTTGTGTTTGAGTTCGTGGAC
Organism: Aerococcus vaginalis; assembly: GCF_053762225.1. NCBI lineage: Bacteria > Bacillati > Bacillota > Bacilli > Lactobacillales > Aerococcaceae > Aerococcus > Aerococcus vaginalis. The sequence continues at coordinate 12,027 of NZ_JBSMYC010000005.1, read as the reverse complement.
GAGTGACACGAGGATACGCGCACCAGACGCACCGATCGGATGACCGAGCGCAATGGCACCACCATTTGGATTAACCTTCTCCATTGGCATGTGCAATACATCAATTACTGAAATCGCCTGGGCAGCAAACGCTTCGTTCAATTCGATCGTATCCATATCCTGGATCGTGAGGTTGGCTTTCTTCAGTGCGCGTTCTGTCGCTGGAATGGGCCCCGTACCCATGATATCCGGTTTCACACCACCCGTACCCATGGCGGTGATTTTAGCGAGCGGTTTAATACCGTATTCTTTCACTTTGTCTTCGGTCATGAGAATAAGGGCTGCCGCACCATCGTTAATGCCTGATGCATTCCCTGCGGTCACCGTGCCGTCCGTTTTGAATGCCGATTTCAACGTCGATAATTTTTCGAGCGAACTATCAAAACGAGGGAATTCATCGGTATCGAAAATGGTCGTCTCCCCTTTGCGTCCTGGTACTTCGACTGGCGTGATTTCATCTTTGAAGGCACCGTGCTCAATCGCTCGTTGCGCTTTTTGTTGGCTGTTTAGTGCAAAAGCATCCTGCTGTTCTCTCGAGATATTAAATTTCTCAGCAATGTTCTCGGCGGTGATCCCCATTGGCTGTTCGCTAAAGGCATCCTGGAGACCATCTCTCATCATCGTATCGACGACGGTATCGTTGTTCATTGTTTTACCGAAACGCATATTCGGCAAGACGTACGGTGCACGACTCATGTTTTCTGTCCCACCGACAACAACGACCTCTGCGTCCCCCATCAACATTTCCTTGATACCGAGATCGACGGCTTTCATTCCTGAACCACAGACCATATTCACGGTGTACGCGGTGCTCTGATCGGACATGCCGCTATTCAAAGCAACTTGACGTGCCACATTCTGACCGAGTCCGGCTGAGAGAACGTTCCCAAAAATCAATGCATCCGCAATGGTCGGTGATTGGTTAATTGTTTTGAATAAGTCTGAGACAACGGTCTGCCCCAGCGTAACGGCTGAAATAGCGCACAAACCGCCACCGAATTTTCCGATGGCGGTTCGCTTTGCTGCTACGATATAGATATTTTTCACGTGATTCACTCTCCATTGTTTTCAATCGTCTTAGGATAACATATTTTAACTGGCAACTGATAGTCTCTAGAGAGCCTTAACGTTTTCTCAATATTTTAGTTTTCTTCGGTAAATAATTGGTAGATGGTTTCTGCGTCTTTTGCAGCCTTCAAGCAATCAACGAAATCAGACTGCATTAATCGTTTAGACGTTTCAGATAAGTAATGCAAGTGTGCCTCACCACCAGATGCTGGAATGAGGAATGAAATCACCGTATCGATCGGTTGACCGTCAAATGATTCCCATTCCACACCATTGTTGACTTTCAAAATCAACATGGCAGGTTCCTTAATAGAGGCGTCCTCCGCATGTGGAATCGCAATCCCGCGTTCCATACCGGTGGAGCCACTTTCTTCACGTTTGAGATATTTCTGGTAGACAGCTTCCGCATTATCCGTTAAGCCAAGTTTTTCAGCACTGATACTCAAGTAATCGAGAATGGCGTCACGACTATCGCACGGTACATCCACTTGAATGTATTCTAATTTCAAAATACTTTCTAAGGAATCATCTGCAGTCTTATCCTGAGTTGGCGTTGCAGCAACAAGGGCTGGTTCCGGTGTCGTGTCTGTTGTTTCTACAGCTTCCGCTACTTCCTCAGTTGTCGTTGTGGTTTGACCACGACCTTCAGCGATCGCTAATAAAATACCAGCAATCAACGCACCGACCAGAATATCAATCACCCAGATGAACGGACGATTAACAATCGGTAAGACGATGAAACCACCATGCGGCGCTGGCACGCTGATGTTCGTCATGTAAGACAATACCGCAGCCACCGCAGATCCAATCATAAAGATTGGAATATTAACAAGTGGATTCTTCGCAGCGAACGGAATCGCACCTTCTGTAATGTGTGTCGCACCGAGCAAGAAGTTAACGTAACCTGCACTGCGTTCTTTTTCGTTGTATGCATTTTTATTGAATAGAACAGAGAACCCGGTAGCGATTGGTGGCACCATACATGCAGCGGAAACACCAGCCATGAAGTAGTAATTACCTTGCGCCAATAACGCTGTACCCGTTAAATAAGCCGCCTTGTTAACGGGACCACCCATATCGAACGCTGCCATCGCACCGACAATCGTTCCTAAGATGATCGGGTTCGCGCCTTCCATTTCTTTCAGGAAGTTCATCATGCCTTCATTGATCGTCTTCATCGGTACGGAGAGGTACCACATCGCGAGACCGGCGATCAAGGTACCGAGAACTGGCAAGATAAAGATCGCCTTGAGTCCGTCGATCGACTTTGGTAATTTACTGAATAGCTTGTTCAGTAAGAGCACGACACCACCAGCGAGGAACCCACCGAGCAGTCCGCCGAGGAACCCTGTCCCATTGGTGTAGGCGATCATACCGACTGTGAACCCGACGATTAACCCGGATCGTTTTGCAATTGCTTCCGCAATATAAGCAGCGAGTACGGGTACCATCAAGTTCATCGCGAAGCCACCAATCGTATTCAGTAGGTACGCGAATTGGTTAAATTCCGGATGCCCCGGTTCAGCTGAATGAATCCCCCAGAAGAAGGAGCAGGCAATCAATACCCCACCGGCAACCACGAGTGGCAACATGTGGGACACACCATTCATCAAGTAAACGTATAACTGATGACCGATCCCCGCTGCACCGGACGATTCATTTTCTGAATGACGTTCTTGCGCAGCTTTTTCAGCTTGGAAAATTGGCACCTGATCATCATTCAAAATACGATCAACAAGTTCATCCGGTGCTTTGATCCCTTTCGATACCGAAACATTAATCACACGCTTCCCTGCAAAACGTTCGATCTGAACATCCTTATCGGCAGCGACGATAACCCCGTCTGCTTCTTGAATTTCTTGATCGGTCAATGCATTTTCGATACCCGTCTGACCGTGTGTTTCGACTTTAATACTGATACCACGTTTTTCAGCGGCTTGTTCGAGGGCTTCCTGCGCCATATAGGTATGCGCGATCCCTGTTGGACAACCTGTTGCCGCAATAATTTTATATTTTCTCATCTGTCGTCATCTCCTTAGTCATGGGATGTGAGTGTAATATCTTCAGCGAGTTGAGCAACATCACTAAAGTCAGTCAACCCTGAGGTAAACGCTGTGGAACTACCAGCTGCGATCGCCTGCGTCAAACTCTCTGCATCTGATTTGCCTTCCAGTTGCATGGCGATAAATGTACCGAGCATCGTATCACCCGCACATGTGGTATTGACCACTTCGCCGTGCGGTGCGGTACCGTGGATTACGCGATCTGCCGTGACCAGCACTGCGCCATCTGCACCGAGTGAAATCAGAACTTTTTGTGCGCCACGTGCAATCAACTGTTTACCACAACCGATATATTCTTCACGGTTAGGCACATGATCAAGATCAAACCAAGTCTGCAGCTCCTCATCGTTAGGTTTGAGCAGTGCTGGATGGTACGCTAACGTATCGAGCACCGCCTTGTAGCTCGTATCAATCACTAATTTGAACCCTTTAGCTTCGGAGAGCTTCGCAATTGTCGTTAAGATACTCGGTTCAATCCCCTTCGCAAAACTACCAGAAATCACCAACACATCTTCAGACGTCAATGCTTCGAGTTTTTGTAGTAATTCCTGCTGCTTAGCGTCACTCACTACAGGACCTGGATTAACGAGTTTGTATTCCTTCCCCGTAGCCGTCACCTGTGTGAACACATTGATACGCGTCATGTCATCGACATGCACGAAATCGTTAGCAATACCGGTCTCAGTTAATACATCTTCAATGTATTTGTTGGTGAAGCCACCACCGACACCGAGTGCGGTATTATCCACATCGAGCTTCTTCAGGATAAAGGATACATTGATCCCCTTCCCGTTCGCTGTTGCCTCAGAAAATTCCGTACGATTGACGACTTTTTCCTCATAGTTCTCCGTCTGAACAAACAAATCGATCGCCGGATTCAACGTCAATGTATAAATCATCGGTTAACTAACTCCTTTCTGAAACCATTATTCTATTCAATAATAGTTGATCATTTTATCACATGTATATACTAGATGCAATCGATTCCATTATATCCACAAAACGCAGGCAATGCAGCCTGCGTTTTGTGGATGAGTTAAATTGAGCGTTTATTCTCCTGTGCATCATGGACTTCATCCGCCCATTCTTCCAGGCGTGTTTGATACTTGCGTACGGCATCGACATCTTTGATATCCGGAATTTCACCAATCAGCACGTGAGGTGCTTGTACGGCACGTTTGCCTTTCTTCTGTACGACGAGAATAGCTTTCTTCATCGATGACTGTCTGAACATATTGCTTGGAAGCTGTAAAATCCCCTGCAAGTAACCGAATGATTGGATGGTTTCTAGTAACTTATCGAATCCTGGCATTTCAGCCACATTACCGGGCACGAGATAAACTCCCCAGCCTTCATCATTCATGACTTGGAAGCCTTGTTCAATGAATAACGGATGAATGTAGCTGAGACCGCGGTCGTTACCCTCTGATTGACTATTTTCGCTCTGATAGTGATCCGAAATCGCCTTATTCGGATAGTAACCGAGTGGCAGATCGCTCACGATCACATCAGACTTAGGAATATAGAGATTTTGTAGCGCGTCGCTGTGATAGAGTTCTGGTTCATGCCCTTCCAGTGCGAGCGCATGTTCACCGATACTGAGCATCAGTTCATCGCTGTCGACACCGCTCCCTTCGACATTAAATCCAAAGGCGCGCAATGTCTCAGAAACGACACCCCACAGGTTACCCGTACCGATTGCCAAGTCCGTGAGTTTTACCGGTTGCGTTTTTTCAATAGTTCCTTCTAATACTTTTGCGATAATATCGCCCATCAATAAACTAATCGTCGGTGGTGTCATCTGATTGTTCGGTGGTAATTGATCGACACGATCGCCTTCAAGCATCAGCAGTTGAATCAAAAACCGAATCTCTTTGACACCGAGCGATTTTCCTTCTAAAATCCGATATTTTTCTTCGAGCTGTGCTTTAACTTCGTTGCTCGGTTCACCATCGAATTGTTGTACACCTTTGAGATGGAGATTTTGGAAAGTTTCATGCAAGGCTTCGGTATAACTCATATCGAGCGCTTCAGCGGTCAATTTTGTCGCATCGTTTAACGCATCGTAAATTTGATTAATTTCATTATTTGCCATGATTGCCACCTTTCTGCTGTACAAAAAAACGCACTCGCTCGAAAACGAATGCGTCAATCATTTCAAAATCGTTAGCTTTAAGCTTCTGCTACTTCTGGGTAAACAGAAACTTGTTTGTGGTTACGGCCTTTACGTTCGAATTTCACGATACCATCGCATTTAGCGTATAACGTGTCATCGCCACCGCGACCAACGTTGATTCCTGGGTAAACCTTAGTACCGCGTTGACGGTACAAGATTGCGCCACCTAAAACTGCTTGACCATCAGCACGTTTAGCACCTAAACGTTTGGACTGAGAGTCACGACCATTGGCGGTTGATCCGCCCCCCTTTTTGTGGGCAAAGAATTGTAAATCTAATTTCAACATCGCTTAGTACCTCCCTTAAAACCTTATTGCTGATGGCAGTGCACTTCAATATAGTCACCGTATGACGGCTCTAAATCGTACGCCATAATATTGTACGTACTCTCAAACAGCCACTGCCAGGTTTGCTGCTCTGCTTCCTCTAATGACTCCGGACACTCGATCCGAAGATAGCCACCATTTGAATCAGATTCAACAAGCGGTATGTTCGTTGTCATCATTCGTTCCAAATTGTTTGCCAGCCCGATCGTCAATACAGATACGGCGCTGCAAACAATGTCATGGCCGTATTCACCAGCTAGCGCATGTCCTGAAACTTCGAGACAGACCCAATCGTCACCGCTCTTTTTAAATTCAGCAACAATCATTTGAATTAACCGTTAATTTTTTCGATCTTAACTTTCGTGTATGGTTGACGATGACCTTGTTTACGACGAGAGTCTTTCTTCTTGATATAGCGGAAAGTTGTCACTTTCTTTTCGCGACCTTGTTTTTCCACAGTACCTTCAACAGTTGCGCCTTCGATGATTGGTGTACCAATCTTAGCGTCGTCGCCACCGATGAAGACAACTTCGTCAAACGTTACTTTGTCACCAGCTTCAGCATCAATTTTTTCGATGAAGATTGATTCGCCTTCAACAACTTTGATCTGTTTGCCACCTGTCTTAATCATTGCGTACATCCTACGCACCTCCTATTTCATTATTTTTTCCGAGACTCGCCACCGTAAGGGTTCACATGAAACTTAACCTCACAATGTGCGGTTGCAGATCCGGTGCAACGGAAATACAACGCTCCTATTCTATCAGATGCGGCCACCCCGGTCAACTGCTTTTCACCAAAAGAAAAACGCCTAGTCAGCACTAGACGTTGATGATTAATCCGCATGTATCCACTTCACGATATAATTCAGAACAGCCATCACGATAAATGCGAGGAAAGCATTGAGAATCAATGATGGGACGAAACGATTGATGAAATACGTGCCGTATGAGAAGTAGTTTAATCCAAGTAATCGGTACAAGAGGTACATCCCCTGCATATATAGAAAAACGGTCACAATCAGCCATAGCCATTCACTATAGAAGTGATTGAGCGTTAACTTACGAACGTGGCGCGTGAGGTACACGAACAGCGGCCAGATGAAGAGATGAATCCCGATAATCTGATTGTAGTAGAGATCGAATAATAAGCCGATCACTACGGCAGTGGTATAGAGTGTCTTCGTATGGTCGTCTGAAAGCTTTTTTGCGAAATAGATGAGACCCAATAGAAAAATGGCTGGATCCATTCGATAGTGATTATTTGCGGTCAATCGCAAAAAGACGAGTGGCAACACCCCATCTAAATAAAAGAAAAAGATGAGCAGCAGTGGTACACAAGCGTACTGTTTGAATGCTTTAATCACTCTGCTGCCTCCTTATCCGTTGTCGGCGCATCAACAAATGTATCCTCTTCGATCGTGATCGGTTCCGCATCATTTTCCTTATCGGTAGTTCCTATCGTCATCACCACGAAAACATGACGGATATCGTTGAAATCCGCACTCGGTTTTACACGAATCTGTTTAGATAATCCAAAGTTATCGACGCTACTCTCCGTTACTTCACCGATAATGAGGCCTTCCGGTGACACCCCACCGAGACCATTCGTCGTTACGACATCGCCTTTTTTAATTTTGGCATCGGCAGCGACCTGTTCAACCACCAATTCATTTTTATTACGATCGTAGGCACTGACCACACCGTATTCAATAGCATCCTCCGTTTGAATCCCAGCTGCGACATCGATGTGGTTATCCGCATCAGAAGTCAACAGGCGCACCTTGCTGGAGGTCGGTCCAACTTCGTACACACGTCCGATTAAGCCGGCGTCGGTCATCACAGACATATCTTTTTCAATACCGTTATTGCTACCGACATCAATCGTTAAACTCTCAACCCATTCGTTCGGTGAACGAGAAATGACGGAAGACGCAATAACCTTCTTGCCTTCCAAACTCGGTGCTAAGCCGATTAAGTTCGTTAGTTCCGCGTTATCTTCTTTTAGACGTTGATTCTGTACTTTTAATTCTTGTAATGTACCAATTTGACGTTTAAGTGATTGGTTCTCTTCATAAGTATTCTTCAACTCTGTAATCGAGTCGCTAAAATTCATGAAGGCATTCGCCGGTGTGGAAACGATACGTCCCACCATCGCATTCACATCATTCACCCAGTTCAACGGCATTGGAACTGAGCGGTCTCCAAACAGCGAGAAAGCAATCAAACTCATTGCTGTGATAATACTAAAGAAAAAAACTATTAATCGTTTATTTTGAAAAAAGTGCCTCACGCCACTTACCCCTTTATGTTCACATTGATTCAAGTTTTATTATAACGTTTTTTGTGACTAGCACCTGATAAAAGGCATCAAAAAATAAAAAACACCGCCATATTTTACAACCAATGCATGGTGTATTTCAATCTGATATAGCCTATTAATTGGTGTCATTTTTCATTTCATTGTATCAAAGGCCAAACACGCAGGCAATATATGTATGAAGAAACATATTGACTTTTTAAATGAGTTTAACTAGACTATTCTTCAGTCTGCGGTACCTTTAATATCATCCCGTGAGGTGACAAAGGGCGCTTTTCATCATATTCATGAAACTGCGATTCAGCTTTTAGAGGTCCCGACTACCAAATCTAGGGACTTTTTTTATGTCCTGAAAAGGAGTTTTATCATTTATGGAATTAAATACTACACGTCTCAAGATACGCTACGATCTCGATGATCGCCCACCATTTGGCGAAGGTCTTATTCTCAGTATTCAGCACGTTTTCGCTATGTTCGGTGCAACGATCCTCGTACCACTTATTCTCGGCATGCCCGTGTCCGTGGCACTCTTCTGTAGTGGGCTTGGCACATTGATTTATCACTTCTTCACACAAGGTAAAGCACCAGTCTATCTCGGTTCATCCTTTGCCTTCATCGGCGCCATGCAGTTAGCCATCGAACAAATGGGCGGTGGCTTCTCTGCTGCATTGACCGGTATTATCATCTGTGGGGCGATCTACGTTCTCGCTGCTCTCGCCATTAAAGTTATCGGTAACGGTTGGGTCGATCGTCTCCTACCACCTGTCGTGATTGGACCGATGATTATCGTTATCGGTTTGAGCTTAGCTGGTTCTGCGGTCACAAACGCCGGATTCGTCGCTGACTCTGACTGGAAGAGCATCGTTGTGGCACTCTTCACCTTCTTAGTCTGTGCATTCATCAATACTAAAGCAAAAGGATTCCTACGTATCGTACCGTTCCTTGTATCTATCATTTCTGGATACATTCTCGCTATTGCGCTCGGCATGGTTGACTTCACACCGATTATCGAAGCGAAATGGTTAGCTTTCCCTGAATTCATCTTACCGTTCGAAACACCATGGTTCGATCACTACAATTTCTACTTCGGCCCTGAAATGTGGGCGATTGTTCCTGTCGTTTTAGTAACCATCTCTGAACACATTGGAGACCACACCGTGTTGAGCGAAATCGCTGGTAAAAACTTCCTAAAAGATCCAGGACTCGACCACACATTGATCGGTGACGGTGTCGCAACAGCTGTTTCTGCCTTCTTCGGTGGCCCAGCCAACACAACATATGGGGAAAATACAGGGGTTATCGGTTTAACCAAAGTATCTTCAACGCACGTATTACGCCAAGCTGCAGTCATAGCGATTCTCGTCAGTTTCTTCGGTAAGTTAACCGCCATCATCTCAACCATTCCAAATCCCGTACTCGGTGGGATGTCTATCCTACTTTACGGAACTATCGCAAGTAATGGTTTGAAATTGCTCATCGAAAAGAAAGTTAATTTCCAAAATGTGCGTAATCTCATCATTGCGAGTGCCATTCTCGTACTCGGACTCGGTGGTGCACAACTGGAAATTGGTAATCTCGTGACGCTGTCCGGTACAGCTTTATCCGCATTAGTTGGTATCGTTTTAAACTTGATCTTACCTAATGACGCTGCACTCGAAGACTAAAAATTTACCTCTATAAACTAAAGCGGTGAACGTCAGTCCGTGATGTTCACCGCTTTTTGTATGCTCTATGTTTGTTAGATAACTTGACACTAGAAAAATTATTTAGCTTCTCATCCACTAGTATTACTCACAGCTATTATAGGCACTGATCATACTTTCTATTCGATACTCCTAAGACCAATAAATCCATAAGCCTAAATCCTATTCATATTAATACCATTCTATAACTGCCACGCAACTTGAAGACATTATATGTAGATCTCTCAATCACTATTTACTTTCTTTTTCTCTGTTGTACTGTTGGAGTAAGTCCTGGCGCAAGCTCTGTTTCTAAGTTTATTTTCTTTTCACATTTACTTCAGCGGAAACTTGCGCTTTTTGGATGCACAAAAAAACTGAAGAAAAACAGTTTTCTGTTTCTCAGCAGTCAGATTTGTTTATGAACCCAAAAAAGCGATGACCGCTGATCACAGCAATCATCGCTTCTTTCTAATGGTCCGAGACAGAATCGAACTGCCGACACTATGAGCTTCAATCATATGCTCTACCAACTGAGCTATCAGACCATCTACCTCTAAATTAGAGATATAAAACAAAAGATCTAGCAGAGCCAGACCTTTTTAATAATGACCCGTACGGGATTTGAACCCGTGTTACCGCCGTGAAAGGGCGGTGTCTTAACCACTTGACCAACGGGTCGTCAAGTATAATAATGTCGACGAATCCATCGAACGGAGAATAAGGGATTCGAACCCTTGCGCGGTGTAAACCGCCTAACGATTTAGCAAACCGTCCTCTTCAGCCTCTTGAGTAATTCTCCACATTAAATGGACCAGAGTGGACTCGAACCACCGACCTCCCGCTTATCAGGCGGACGCTCTAACCAGCTGAGCTACTGGTCCATAAAGCGGGTGACGAGAATCGAACTCGCGACAACAGCTTGGAAGGCTGTAGTTTTACCACTAAACTACACCCGCAGAGACAGGTATCTCTACTAAACGATCCCGATGAGATTTGAACTCACGATCTCCTCCGTGACAGGGAGGCATGTTAACCACTACACCACGGGACCAATTATTCTTATTTCAAAGAAATTGCGGAGGAAGGATTCGAACCTACGACCTCCGGGTTATGAGCCCGACGAGCTACCAACTGCTCTACTCCGCGATAAGTAACAGAATAATTATATCATTTTATCACTCACTTGGCAAGGCCAAGATTTAAATAAAATAAGGAGGATAAGGGATTCGAACCCTTGCGCGGTTTGACCCGCCTGACGGTTTTCAAGACCGTTCCCTTCAGCCGGACTTGGGTAATCCTCCATGAGATAATTACGGCTATGGACCTTGTAGGACTCGAACCTACGACCGGACGGTTATGAGCCGTCTGCTCTAACCAACTGAGCTAAAGGTCCAAACCTGTATAGCGGCGAAGGGGATCGAACCCATGACCTCCCGGGTATGAACCGGACGCTCTAGCCAGCTGAGCTACGCCGCCATCGTCATTTATTTCAATGGCTTTTATACCATTTATCGGGAAAACAGGATTCGAACCTGCGACCCCTTGGTCCCAAACCAAGTGCTCTACCAAGCTGAGCTATTTCCCGTTAATGCGCCTAGCAGGATTCGAACCTGCAACCGCCTGATTCGTAGTCAGGTACTCTATCCAGTTGAGCCATAGGCGCAATTTATGCCGAGGGCCGGAGTCGAACCGGCACGGTGTTTAACCACCGCGGGATTTTAAGTCCCGTGCGTCTGCCTATTCCGCCACCCCGGCATAATATGCAAATGTATAACAGTAAGGCATGGCGGATAAAGCGCCTAACTGCTAAGCGGAAAACGGGATTCGAACCCGCGACCCCCACCTTGGCAAGGTGATGTTCTACCGCTGAACTATTTCCGCATAATGCCGGCTAAAGGACTTGAACCCTCGACCCACTGATTACAAATCAGTTGCTCTACCAACTGAGCTAAGCCGGCACAAAATTTCCTATGATGGGAATGCGGGTGAAGGGACTTGAACCCCCACGCCCGAAGGCGCCAGATCCTAAATCTGGTGCGTCTGCCAATTCCGCCACACCCGCATAGATAAATGATTCGTGGGAGGCTCGAACTCCCGACCCTCTGATTAAAAGTCAGATGCTCTACCAACTGAGCTAACGAATCAATGGAGAATGAGGGGATCGAACCCCCGACATCCTGCTTGTAAGGCAGACGCTCTCCCAGCTGAGCTAATTCTCCATATATGCACGGCAACGTCCTAGTCTCACAGGGGGAAACCCCCAACTACCTTCGGCGCTAAGAAGCTTAACGGCTGTGTTCGAGATGGGAACAGGTGGATCCTTCTTGCCATCGTCACCGCACATTTTCATG
>NZ_JBSMYC010000004.1:0-213238 GCF_053762225.1 Aerococcus vaginalis | reverse complement strand
ATGTATTAGGCATGCCGCCAGCGTTCGTCCTGAGCCAGGATCAAACTCTCATGAAAGATTAATTTCACGAGTTATCGTATCTGACTCGTAAAGTTTGCTGACAATTTATAGTCCGTCAAGACTTTTTTGAATTGTTTGGGAGAATCTTACGATTCATCCCCTGCACATTTTTGGTTCGTCTACTTTATTCAGTTTTCAAAGATCTATCGTGTCGCTTGTGCTTTTTTCGCGACAACTTCTATATCATACAGGAAGTTGTTTTTGATGTCAACACTTATTTTCAATTAATTTTTAATTTCTTAAACTATTAATTGCTGTCAGTGTCGCATGCGCTCACTCGCTCAAGCGACTTTAATAATTTACCATCGTCTCCAATGGTTGTCAACAACTTTTTTAAACTTTTTTCAAAAAAAGACTCACCCTCTGATTTTGCTAGTTAGTTCAATCTTACTAGCCCTTCAGTGGAGTGAGTCTCATTGTTTAAAAATGATTCATTTTAATCATTTAATCGTTTATTTAATTCTTCCGTATATTCTTCATATCCTGGCTTACCGAGCAATGCAAACATATTACGTTTGTATGCTTCAACGCCTGGTTGATCAAATGGGTTCACACCGTTAAGATAACCGCTGATAGCAACTGCAATTTCAAAGAAGTAAATTAAGTACCCCAAAGTGCAAGCACTCATATCCGGAATGCGAACTACAAAGTTTGGTACACCGCCATCTACGTGTGCGAGAACCGTACCTTCAAAAGCCTTAGTATTTACCTCGTTTAAAGTACGACCTTGTAAGTATGCTAAACCATCCGCGTTATCTTCCAATGTTGGGATAGTAATATCCTTGGCACCTTTGTCCACCTTAATGACTGTTTCAAAGAAATGACGTTGTCCTTCCTGGATATATTGTCCAAGTGAGTGTAAATCGGTAGTAAAGTTAGCACTTGATGGATAGATACCTTTGTTGTCTTTACCTTCTGATTCACCGAATAGTTGCTTCCACCATTCAGAGAAGTATGTCAAACGTGGTTCATAGTTAACCAAAATTTCTGTATCGTAGCCTTTGCGATACAATGCGTTGCGCATACCTGCGTATTGATAGGCTTCGTTAGCCTTCGTATCATCTGTATGATAATCATTCATCGCAGCTTCTGCACCTTTGAGTAATTCATCAGTGTCACCGCCTGCCACTGCAATCGGCAGTAATCCTACAGGTGTTAAAACTGTGAAGCGTCCACCGGTACCATCTGGAATAATAAATGTTTCGTAACCTTCTTCGTCAGCTTCGTGACGCAATGCACCATTCTTACGGTCAGTTGTCGCATAGATACGTTCACGCGCACCTTCTTTACCGTACTTTTCAATTAATAATTCTTTGAATACGCGGAAAGCAACGGCTGTTTCCGTCGTCGTCCCAGATTTACTAATAACATTAACTGAAAAGTCACGATCGCCAATGTATTCAATAAGTTCTTGCAAGTAAGTACCACTTAAACTATTCCCTGCAAAAACAATTTCTGGCGCATCTTCTTTGATTGATGATGCAAAGCTACTCTTCAAGAATTCAATTGCTGCTTTTGCGCCAAGGTAGGAACCACCAATACCTAAAACGACAAATACTTCAGAATCATTTTTAATTTTTTCTGCAGCACTCTTAATACGATCATATTCTTCATGATCATAATTCTTTGGTAGTTCGATCCATTCTAAGAAATCACTACCGACACCTTCACCATTACGGAGTAGTTGATCGGCAGTTTCAACAAAGGGAACAAGATATTCCCATTCGTGTTCTGATAAGAAATCACGCGTATTAGAGTAATCTAATGAAATATGTGTCATATTAATCCTCCATTCGATAATCTTTAATTTTTCCAGATTTAATATCTTCTAGCGCATCCGTTGTCCACTTAGCTAACGCCTCACCTAAAGGTTCGAATCCCCCTGCCTTTTGACGTTTACGCCTCGGCGCATAAATACGAGGGGGCTTATCGGGAATGGGTACGGGATTCATAGCACGCAAAGAAAGACTCATTTTTTCAGTATACTCATCAATATCAATGATTTTAACAGTGACTTTATCACCTACTGAAAACTGCTTATCGATATCTGTAATGAACGTATTATCAATCTCTGAAATATGAATGAGTCCTTGATTGCCTTCTGATAACTCAACGAAGATACCATATGGTTGAATACCGGAAATTTTTCCAGTAATGACTTGACCGATTGAATAATCAGCCACTGTTACCACGCCCAATCCCCCGCTTTATTTTCAACAGTTAGGGATAACATTTTGACATCTTCTATTGGTTTATCATTCGCATCGGTTTCGATGCTGCCAATAGTTTCAACAACGGACATGCCATCGATCACATGCCCGAAGACGGTGTGACGATGATCCAACCAAGGGGTACCACCTTTTTCACGATAAGCAGTAACCACTTCTTCTGGATAACCGCTTTGAGACATTTGTTCAATTAAACTGTCATCAACAGAATCAGCTGTCACAATGAAAAATTGCGAACCATTTGTGCCAGGACCTGAATTGGCCATTGATAAGGCACCACGGAAATTAAAGAGTGTCGGATGGAATTCATCTTCAAACGGATGTTTATAGATACTTTCACCACCACGACCAGTACCGGTTGGGTCGCCTCCTTGAATCATGAAATTCTCGATCACGCGATGAAAAATAATGTCATCGTAGTAATGTTCTTCCGCCAAACGAATAAAATTATGAACGGTAATCGGTGCTTTATCTGGATAAAGCTCTAGAGTGATGTCACCGTGATTCGTTTCAATCGTTACGGTTGGATAATCAGTATTATGGGTCAACTGTGGGTAATCCATACTGTCCCTCCTCTAATTGATTAATTCTTCTGATTGATTATCATTGTATCAATTGCAGAAGCGAAAGTATACCTGTTCAGTGTTCGCACTTTCGTGTCCTTAAGGTAACTTTTACTTTTAGAACAGAGCAGAACATGCTATCATTAACAACGAGAGCAGAGGAGGAGATTATGGTCGGTCAGTGGAACTACCCTTTAATTGCAGCATTATGCGGCATTTTTTTAACTCAATTAATGAAATTCCCGCTCGCCTTTATCTTTGATCGCGCCCGCGCAAGCATACATATTATCGACGCAACTGGCGGTATGCCGAGTTCACATTCAGCAGCTGTCACTGCGCTTATTACATCTCTGATTATCCAGAATGGATTAAAGTCCCCTTATGTTGCTATTGCAGTCATCATGGGATTGATTGTCATGTTTGACTCAATGGGCGTTAGACGACAATGTGGAGATCAAGGCATTCTCCAAATGCGAATGCTCGAAGTCATCAAAGATCAAGCAAAGCAACTGAATGATCCAGAAATCAATCAAAAAATTAAAAGTTTAGAACAGGAAAAACTCATCATCGATGACTATTTTGGGCATCGTCCAATTGAAGTTTTCGGCGGCGTCGCAATGGGAATTATCATCGCAGTCGTATTACGACAAATCATGATTGTTTAGAAGCAATAAGAATAGATCTAGAATTGGATAATACAGGGCGCCGATCTATCGCGTCCTTTCTTTGTTTAAGGAGGATTATTTTGACTGAAACTACAGATATTACAATTATTGGTGCTGGACCAGCTGGCTTATTTGCTGCTTTTTATGCAGGAATGCGACAACTGTCTGTACGTATTATCGACACCTTACCAAAACCAGGTGGCCAACCCTATGCACTCTACCCCAATAAATACATCTATGATATCGGTGGTATCCCTAAAATTTCCGGTAAAGAACTTGCTGAACAAGCACTCGAACAATTGACACCATTTAACGATAATATTCAATGGTCGCTTAATGAACAGGTCACAGGCTTTGAGAAACTCGACGATAGCGAGGGACATTTTACTGTCTATACTGACAAGAAAACTTATCAAACGGGGGCGATTATTATTGCTACGGGCGGCGGTGTTTTCTCACCACGACCACTCAGAGTATCTGGTTTAACAGCATCAATGACAGATCAAATACACTATTATCCAAAAGACTATCGTGTGTTTGAGAATCAAGAAGTTGCTGTGCTCGGTGGAGGTAATTCTGCTTTAGATGAAGCGTTGGCAATTAGTCACTATGCCAAACACGTGACATTGATTCACCGACGCAATCAGTTCCGTGGTCTTGAACATTCTGTGGAAACACTTAAGACTCAAGACAACGTCGATATTCTAACACCATATACTCCAGATACTATTTTCCAGAACAGTGATAGTCATGTACTTGACCTCTCGTTGAAATCCCGTCAGGAAAAACCGATAACTTTAAATCTCGACCATATCGTGGTTGCTTATGGCTTCTCTGGCAAACAGTCCGGGTTTGAAAAGTGGCCAATCACAATTGAACACCACGGCATACCTGTATCCGCACTCTCTCAAACCTCACTTCCTGGTGTATATGCCGTCGGAGATATTGCAGAGTATCCTGGTAAAGCGCAGCTCATTACAGAAGCATATGGTGAAGTACCTAAAGCGATCAATGATATTGTCCACTTTCTCCATCCTGATGCTAAAGTGAATAAATTACATAGTACAACGGTCTTTGATCATTAATAATATCGTCCTACAACAACACGAAAACGCCAGTCCCATAGCATTTGGAACTGGCGTTTTTGCTTTACAATCTATTGAAATGTTAATTATTCACCGGCAACTTTAACTAAGTTGGCAATAAATGGCGCTTCGTGAACTGATGTATTGATGAGACCATCTGCGTAGAAACGTTCTGTATTAGAGTTAATACCCAAAATATGGCCGCTCGGATCAGTGATCGCATCGATACCTTGTTCTCCTGGCAAGAAGCTAGTGTAAGACGAAAGAATTTGATCCTTGAACTGTTCACCATCCGCCTTCAATGACAACGTGTAGGAAGCTAATGCGGTGGTGTAAGAACCTTCTGATGCAAATTCACTCTCCTTAACAACATTCGCATCAACTGTTGTGGAAATGAATTTTTCGTATGGATTAGTGATGTAGTGTAACTGTGTACCTTCTTTCGCTTCACCAAATTCAATCCATCCAGCTTCTACAAAAGCAGCGAGTGCAGAGCCTACAGCTAAGATATAGTGATCTTTGATGAATGTTTCAAGTTCATCAGCGATATCATCAAGAATTAATGATAATCCGTAACCTTTCGCTGGGCGATCAGAGAAGATTGAACCGTCTGCAAAAGCTAATACATCATAGTTAGCCATCTGTGCCTTCAAGTCCTTGATCGAACCTTCGTAATCTAATTCTTCACGGATAACGAAAGTATCAACGTTTGGTGTGTACTGTTTGAAGCTTTCGTACAGGTCATATTCACCATTCACACCATTTGTGACGATAATCAAGACACGTGCATCATTTTCAACCTCTGGCACGTCAAGCGCTGGTTTAACTTCGGCTTTTTCTTCAAGTTCAATATCATTGAAGACATCAGCTAATGGTTTAGTGTACACCGCAGATAGGTCTTTTAAGTCGTAAGCTTGACCATCGATAGTTGCTGTGCCGTTCGCGTTTGTACGTGCAACTTCAACAGCACCTGGAACATCCACATCTTCTGCAACTTCGATTAAGAATGCTAATGGGTGTTTTTGATGTGCGACGCCATCAGTTAGTTCAAAACCAATACCATTACCCAAGGCCATTTCAACTAAGTT
The DNA here is from genome assembly GCF_053762225.1 of Aerococcus vaginalis. Classification (NCBI taxonomy): domain Bacteria; kingdom Bacillati; phylum Bacillota; class Bacilli; order Lactobacillales; family Aerococcaceae; genus Aerococcus; species Aerococcus vaginalis. The sequence continues at coordinate 207,549 of NZ_JBSMYC010000004.1, read as the reverse complement.
AACTTCAACCGTCTTGTCACCAGTAATTGAGATTGAACGAATATCGTGGTTGCCGAGTAATGTTTCAATCTGATCAAAAGCAACTTCTAAATCTTTAGTATCAAATAAATCGCCGTCAGAAGGTTTGACTTCTAACATCATAACTTTAGAATCTGTCGCTTTTAATTCACGTGAGTTAACTAAATCATCCTTAGTTGGTGCAACTGCAAAACTAATTAAGGAAGGTGGAACGATCATATCTTTGAACGTTCCGCTCATGCTGTCCTTACCTCCGATAGAACCGAGTTTAAGCTGTGTCAATGCGTGGAATGCACCGAGCAAAGCACCGGTTGGTTTACCCCATTTTTCAGGTGATTCCATACTTTCAAAGAATTCCTGGAAGCTGAGACGCAATTCCTTACGCGGTGCACCCAAAGCGATTGCTTTCGCAATAGACTGAATAACAGCGTAGTAGGCACCGTGGAATGGTGATTTTTCAGCAATGTAAGGTAAGAAAGCACCAGCCATAACGGAAACGGTATGTGTTTCATGTCCGAGTACTGGAATCTTCGCAACCATCCCCTGTTGTGGGGTGATACCATTCTTACCACCGAATGGCGCAAGGACAGTACCCTTACCTAAGGTGTAATCAAAGCTCTGACCAATGGCTTTTTGAGAAGCGTTACGAACGTCACTCAACTGTTCTTCAATATTACGTTCATCACTCAATTCTTCAGCAAAGCTTTCAGAATCAACAATAGCTTCGGCTTCTTTCTTACCCCCGTTTGAGTCTAAGAATTCACGGCGTAAACGTAAGACTTCTTCGCCATTGTAGTTCATGATCATGTATGGTGAATCCGTTACTTCGGCAACAGTCGTTGCTTCGATGTCTTCATCGTGTGCGAGTGCAACGAAGTGTTCAACATCTTCCTTAGCAATCACAACAGCCATACGTTCCTGTGATTCTGATAAAGCAATTTCAGCTGGATCCATACCTTCGTATTTCAACGGTACTTTATCTAATTGAATGTCGAGTCCTGGTGCTAATTCACCAATAGCAACAGAGACACCACCAGCACCAAAGTCATTACATTTTTTGATCAAGCGTGTAGCTTCTGGATTACGGAATAAGCGAATAATTTTACGCTCAATACCTGGGTTACCTTTTTGAACTTCAGCGCCCTGCAACTCTTTAGATTGTTCCGTCTGGGTCATCGAAGAACCAACCGCAGCACCGAGACCGTCACGTCCAGTTGGGCCACCTAATAACATCACCACGTCACCAGGAATTGGTTCTTCACGAACTACAGCATCAACTGGAGCAGCTGCTACAAGTGCACCAAGTTCCATACGTTTAGCTTTGAACCCTGGGTGGTAGAATTCCTCAACATATCCTGCAGTTTGACCAATCTGGTTACCGTAGTCAGAGTATCCTGTTACGGCACGTTGCGCTAAGACACGCTGTGGCAACTTATCTGGTAAAGTGTCTTCGTAAGCTTCAGTAGGATCACCCGCACCAACCATACGCAATGCTTGGTGTACGAATGAACGTCCTGATAATGGGTCGCGAATCCCACCGCCGATGCAGGTTGCTGCACCACCAAATGGTTCAATTTCTGTCGGATGGTTGTGTGTTTCATTCTTGAAGTAAAGCAAGAAGTCCTCTTCTTCACCATCAACATCCACCTTGATCTTCACACAGCAAGCATTCACTTCATCAGAGACATCTTGATTATCTAATAATCCTAGTTGCTTCGCATATTTCGCATTAATCGTACCAAGGTCCATTAGTGAAACGAGTTTTGCTTTTTTGCCGTTGTAAACTTCGCTACGAACATCGTTATATTCAGCGATAACTTTTTCAATAGCTTCTTTGTATTGACCGTCTTTGACATCGATCTTCTTAAGTTCTGTCAAGAACGTTGTATGACGACAATGGTCAGACCAGTATGTATCAATCACTTTCAATTGGAAGATTGTTGGATCAACGCCTTCTTCTTTGAAGTAATCTTGAACGACACGGATATCAGACATATCCATGGAATAGTCCTTGATCAATTCTTCCAATTGTGCATCATCAAAATCAATAAATCCTGCGACATGTGCCAGATCAGCAGCTGGAGAAGTACCCATTTCATAGGATAAAGCTTCAAATGGTACTAATTCGATTTCAGTTTCGTTCACGAAGTAGTCCAAGAATTTATCAGTTTCAGCTTTGTCTAATCCATCTAATACCATGACACGTGAGTGATTGAAGACGACATCTTGATTCAAAATATCGTGAACCAAACGACCTGTCATCTCATCCAATTCATCGTATTGACCTAAAATTTGACGAAAACGGAAGCTGTTATCGTTGTCTAAGAAAGTAATATCATCATGAATTTCATATTCTTTAAACGCTTTAAATGCTGTTTCATCTGAAACTTCAGTATCATATTCATAAATTTCATATTGTTTAACTGCTTTAAGATTTGAGAGACCTAAGAAGTTTTTTCCTTCTTTGAGATAGAAGCTTGAATCTTCAGCAGGCACTACAACAAAGTGACTCATTTTTCACACTCCTCAATTACTTAAAAAAATCTGCTAATTCGAGTGGTTCAATATAGCGTTCATCTTGGTAGACGCGCATATTCCCACCTGAAATTTCATCAATCAGGATAATTTCACCATCAGATTTGCGACGACCGAATTCTAATTTCAAATCGTACAATTCTAAGCCTTTATCTGCCAATTCTGCTTTGATGAAATCTGCAATACGACGGTTTAAGGTAACCACTTCTTGGTATTCCTCTTTAGTCATAATATCGAGCAATGCCAAGGCGTCTTCGGTAATCAATGGATCTTCGGCAGCGTCATCTTTTATCGTGATTTCCACATAGCCATCGAGTACTTGTCCTTCTTCTGCATAGGCACCGTACCGACGCATGAAAGAACCGACAGCACGATAACGTGTAATTACTTCCAATCCTTTACCAAAAACTTCAGCAGGTTCAACGGTCATTGACTGATCTTCAGGTTGATCTGAAATGAAATGCGTTGGGATTCCTTCGGCATTTAACTTCTTAAAGAAGTAAGCCGTCATCTGTAAATCCTTCGCACCGACACCCTCAATCGAAAGTCCTACCTGGTTAGCCCCTGGATCAAATTTGCCATCGACACCTGTTACATCATCCTTGAACTGTAAAACAATCTTGCCATCTTCATTTTGAAAGACATTTTTTGTTTTACCTTCGTAAATCTTTTCCATCTTTTCCCTCCCAATAATTAATTGTTTTTAAGTTTTAGGAATGTCATTAAAATAATTGCTCCCACTTCTGGATAAATGAATGACTATCCAATATATCCAAAAGCTTCGCATAATCAGGATCTGTCAGCGTGAAATGTCCCATCTTGCGTTGCTGTTTTGCTTCATCTTTTCCATAGAGATGGAACATGGCCTCAGGGAATATTTCCTGCGCTTCTTGAACGTGTGGAATGTGCTGACCGAGAATATTAATCATTAATGCCGGCTCGTAAAGTCGTGGCTTAATCAAATGATGTCCAGTAATTGCTAATACATGTTCATCATACTGAGAGGCATTCAATGCCTCGATTGAATAATGACCACTGTTATGTGGACGCGGTGCAATCTCATTCACAAGTACTTGGCCATCTGGGGTGACAAAGAATTCCACGCCACACACACCGACCAATTCACCCTCACGAGCGATCGCCGTAGCCGTTTCTTCAATTTGCTTGTAGATTTCGTCCGGCACTTTATCTCCAACAATCCCCGCATAAAGAATGCCGTTACGGTGACGATTAACACTGACTGGCAAGATTTCAACATGATCATAAAGATCTCTAGACACCATGACCGATGCTTCGTAGTCGAATGGCATAAAATCTTCCAAAATAGCAGAACCTGAAATGATCTGATCAATGGTTTCTTTATCATTCTTCAGATCTTCTGCAGACTTAATAACCGTCTGCCCTTTGCCGTCATAACCAAAACGGGAAGTTTTAAGAACAGCAGGTAATCCTATCTGCTCGATTGCCGCTTTGAAATCACTAGGCTCATTGATCGGATAAAAATTCACCGTTTTTGCACCAATCGCATTCAACCATTGTTTTTCAGTCACACGGTGCTGTGATTTCAGTAATAACTTGGTGCCTTGCGGTAAATAAGTCTGAGCTTCAATCTTTTCAAGCAACGGTCCATCAATATTTTCAAATTCATAGGTAAGGACATCGACGGATTGACCGAAAGCGAGTACTTTGTCGTGATCAGAGTAGTCACCAACGACATGACGATCAGCCACCGCATACCCGCAACTGTTTTCTCCTTCATCATACATCGCAACGTGATAGCCCATCTTTTGTGCAGACTGTGCCATCATCTTTCCTAGTTGACCTGCACCGAGGATACCGATTGTGGCCCCCGGTTCAAGGACTTTAACCATTGAGCTCATTCCCACTTTCTATAGATTTATCGTGTGCATTTTGTTGATAGGTAACTAACGCTTGATGAACCGCATCATCGTGAACAGCTAAGAAACGCGCTGCAGATAGCGCAGCATTTTTTGCGCCTGCCTTACCGATTGCCATCGTATTTACTGGAACACCTGCTGGCATTTGAACGATTGACAGTAATGAATCCATCCCACTGAGTGCAGAAGATTTCATTGGACAACCGATCACCGGCAAAGTCGTCTTTGCGGCAATCATTCCCGGCAGGTGAGCTGCACCACCTGCGCCTGCAATAATGATTTCATAGCCGTTTGCTTTCGCATGTTCTGCGAAGTCAAACATTTCATCAGGCATGCGATGTGCAGAAACGATTTTCTTATCGTAAGCAATATGCAGTTCGTCGAATATATCAGCGGCATTCTTCATTTGATCCCAGTCTGAAATACTTCCCATTACAATAGCTACTCTAGCTTGTTCAGTCATTCGTTATCTCTCCTTTTCGATGTAAACCGATATCCGATCGATAAAAACTATCTGGAATGGTGATCTGATCAACACGACGATAAACATTTTCTCTAGCATCGGCTAAATCTTTACCCTCAGCTGTCACCATCAAAATTCGTCCACCATCAGTGACTAAACTTTCGTGATCAGCAGAGTTCTTGGCTCCTGCCACATAGACTGTCTGCAAATCCAAAGTCTGATCGAAATGAATTGGCATACCTTTCGGATAATTTTCAGGATAGCCCTTAGATGCGAAAACAACACCAATATGCGTATCCGTCGTAGTTTCAACAGTGATAGCTTTACTTTCAAGATGCGCCATCACAAGATCATAGAAATCTGTCGTCAGTCGAGGTAGAACAACTTGGGTTTCAGGATCACCAAATCGTGCATTGAATTCAATCACTTGAGGACCATCAGCCGTCAACATCAAGCCACTATAGAGAACGCCTGTGTAAGGAGTGCCATTCTCTATCATTTCATGTGCAACAGGTTTAACAATCTCTTCAATAACTATTTGTTCAAGATCCTCATCAACCCATGGCACGGGAGAGAAAGCACCCATACCACCTGTATTGAGCCCTTCATCATTCTCGACAGCGCGTTTATAATCGCAAGCACTTCCGATTGGAATAACGTGATCACCATTGACAAAACTAAAGAATGAAAATTCTACGCCAAATAAACGTTCTTCAATGACACAATCACTTTGTTCCTCTTCTAAGACGTGGGTCAGCAAATCGTGTGCTTCAGTCTTCGATTCAGGTAACCAGACCCCTTTACCGGCCATTAAGCCATCTGCCTTAATGACAAATGATTTGTCATAATCATCAATGAAATCGTGGGCTTCTTTAGCTTCCTCAGATTTAAAATAATGATAATCTGCTGTCTTTACGTCAGCACGCGTCATTATCTCTTTTGCAAATGCTTTTGAGCTTTCTAATTGTGCCGCTGCTTGTGTCGGCCCCACAATCGCTAAGTTTTCTTCGCGGAAACGATCAACAATTCCTAACGCGAGTGGATCTTCGGAACCCACAAATGTTAAATCAATCGCACGATTTTTAGCGAACGCTAATAATTCATCAATCGCATCCAATGCAATGGCTTCTGTTTTGATCTTGTCAGAGCGCATCCCATCGTTACCTGGAACAACGATAATTTCTGAGATTTGTGTGTTCTTTTCAAATTGACGTGCCAGGGCGTGTTCACGACCACCAGTACCAACGATCATTACTTTAGTCATAATCTCTCCTCAATTAGTGACGGAAGTGACGTTTACCAGTCATAATCATCGCGATATCTTTATCATTCGCAATTTCAATGGATTCATCATCATGTTTTGAACCACCAGGCTGAATAATTGCCGTAATATTGTGTTCGCTTGCATATTCTGCATTGTCACGTTTCGGCAAGAAAGCGTCACTTGCAACAACTAGTGTCTCTCTGAGTGATGGATCTTTCGCTTCTGCTTTTTGAATCGCAATCTTGAAAGAATCAATACGGTTTGGTTGACCACTCCCAACACCTAAGACCATATTTTCATTGGTTACCACAATTGCGTTACTCTTAATGTGTTTGACGACTTTCATTGCAAAATTCATCGCACGAATTTCTTTTTCAGTTGGTTGTCGATTAGAAGCCACTTCCCAATCTGCCGGCATTTCAGAAATTTGAACGAGTGGCAGTTCGTCTGATTTGTCCTGATCCTGTTCGAGAATTCCGCCGTTCAATGTCACGTATTCTTTTTCATAAGAATCATCTTTTTGATCGAAGTCGACCGTTAAAATGCGCAGATTTTTCTTTTTCGCTAAACGCTCATAAGCATCATCATCAAAGCTTGGTGCAATGATAATTTCAAGGAAAATTTTGGCCATTTGTTCAGCCAATTCCAAAGTTACATTGCGGTTAACAGCAACAATCCCACCGTAGATTGAAATTGGATCCCCTGTATACGCACGGTCGAACGCTTCTTCAATCGTTTCAGCGGTGCCGACACCACACGGATTCATATGTTTCATCGCAATAGCAGCTGGTTCATCAAATTCACGAACTACACGCATCGCAGCATCAGCATCTTTCAAATTGTTATAGGACAACGCCTTACCGTGATGTTGTTCAGCTTTTGCGATTGAAAATGCTGGTGGATCAATTTCTTTGTAGAAGCTAGCCGCTTGATGTGAGTTTTCGCCGTAACGCATCTCTTCACGTTGTTCATAGGTTAATGTCAAGTGATTCCATGCATGTTTCGTAAAGCTTTCATCCTCAGATGACTGTTTAGCGAGATACTGACTAATACATGTGTCGTAGTGTGATGTTAAAGCAAATACTTTTTGTGCAAGGTAAGCGCGGAATGCCAATGACGTTTCTCCGTCTGCATTCAACTGCTCGATCAATGTTTCATAGTCTTTTGGATCTGTTACCACAGTGACGGATTGGTAGTTCTTAGCTGCACTACGTAGCATTGATGGCCCACCAATATCAATATTTTCAATTGCATCCGACAATGTCACATCTGGTTTCTTAATCGTTTCCTTGAACGGATAAAGGTTAACGATCACATAATCAATAAAGGAAATGGCATTTGCTTCAAGGGTTTCCTGATGCTCTTGATTGTCGCGTAACCCTAATAACCCACCGTGAATTTTTGGATGCAATGTCTTCACACGACCGTCTAAAATCTCTGGGAATCCTGTATAATCTTCAACTTTTTCAACTGGAATGCCCGCCTGTTCGATAGATTGGTACGTACCACCTGTCGATAATAGCGTTAAGCCCTTGTCAACCAGAGCTTTTGCTACTTCTTCAATTCCTGACTTATCGGACACACTGAGTAATGCATATCTTGTCATTCAAAAGACTCCCTTTCTAATAATTCATTGTTTCAATTAAACGTTGCAGTGTTTCTGGATAAATACGATGTTCAATGTCGTGAATATGTGCTTCAAGTTCATCAACCGACCAGTCAGGGTCAACCGCTAATTTTTCTTGATAGATAATCTTACCGCTGTCGATTTCTTCATTCACATAATGGATCGTTACACCCGTCTCCTTAACCTCAGCGTCATAAGCATCCTGAATACCATGTCGCCCTGGAAAATTTGGAAGTAACGACGGATGAATATTGATAATATGTTGTGGATAAGCATCGAGCAGCACATGACCGATAATCCGCATAAAACCTGCTAAAACGAGAAGATCTGCGTGACGTTCTTGAACAAAATCACGCATACGTGCTTCCCATTCCTCACGGCTCGGACAATCCTTCGGTGAAAGCACTAAGTGATCAATATTCGCTTCTCTAGCACGATCAATGACTGGTGCTTCTGGATCATCGCAGACGAGTGCACACAAATTAGCATCGAGTGTCTCAGACTTTACCGCATCAATAATGGCTTGGACGTTCGTACCATTACCTGAAGCAAAAAGCGCGAGATTTACTTTTTCTGTCATGATGCCTCCTTAAAGATTTGTTAAAGCAATTGGACGGTCATCATTTTCCTGCCGTGCAGCCACTTGTCCAATTTTTACGCTACCTTTAATCTTTTCTAATATCGTATCAACATCAGAACCATCAACAGCCAGTACCATACCGATTCCCATATTGAACACATTAAACATCTCTTCTATCTCAATCGCGGAAAGTTCCTGGATCTTATTGAAGATGAACGGACGTTCCCACGCATTAGCATCAATCTCTGCAATCAACTGCTTATCAAGCATACGTGGCACGTTTTCATAGAACCCGCCACCGGTAATATGTGCAATACCATGAATTTTATTGTCTTGAACAAGTGGTAGAACATCCTTAACGTAAATCTTCGTTGGCTCAAGTAAATGTTCGATTAATTGTCGACCATCGTCCAATTCATCTTCAAATTTGAAGTTATGATCTTTGAAGAACACTTTACGGACTAAGGAATAACCATTGGAATGGATACCTGAACTTGGTAAGCCAATTAAAACATCCCCAGTTTTGACTTGGCTCCCATCAAGTAATTTTTCACGATCACCAATGCCGACACAAAAACCAGCGAGGTCAAATTCTTGTTCTGAATATAAGTCAGGCATTTCGGCTGTTTCTCCACCAATTAACGCTGCACCAGATTGTACACAGCCCTCTGCAACGCCTTCTACGATATGTTCAATCTGTTCTGGCGCATTCTTGCCAACCGCTAAATAATCGAGGAAGAATAGTGGTTCTGCCCCTTGCGCTAAAATATCATTAACGCACATCGCGACTGCATCAATACCAATCGTATTCAATCGATTAGCTTGTTGCGCTAATAAAATCTTTGTTCCAACACCGTCTGTACCACTCACCAATACAGGATTATCGTATGCACTATTTTCGAGATCGAATAGTGCACCGAAACTACCGAGACCTGTCATCACTTCTGGTCGCATGGTTCGCGCCACATGTTTACGAATTCTCTCAACAGATTCGTATCCCGCTTCAATATTTACACCTGCAGCTTCGTATGCCTCACTCATCTTGGAATTCTCCTTTAATAATCTTTGTCTGTAATGGGGTTAACTCTGCTTCAAATTCTTTCTCATAATCAGCGATATCCGTTGATGGCTTACCGTCAAACGCATCGAGCGAAATCCCGCGGTTCGGGGTATCAAATGGTGTATCGATTGCTTCTAACAACCCCTTCACGGAAATGAAGCCTAATGAATCACTACCGAATAGTTCATTCATTTCTGGAATCGTCTTGTTAGAAGCCACCATATCACGCGCATGGCTTACATCGATTCCAAAATAATTTGGGAATCGCAACACTGGACTTGCAATGCGCACGTGGATTTCAGATGCACCGGAATCTTTTAGTAATCGAATAATACGTCGAATCGTAGTACCACGGACAATAGAATCATCGACAAGCACTACACTTTTTTCCTTAATGACATTAGGAACGGCAGAAAGTTTCGTACGCACCCCTTTCTCACGCATTTCCTGTGTAGGTTGAATAAATGTGCGTCCGGTATACTGATTCTTGATCAGACCAATTTCATACGGTAAACCAGAAGCTTCCGCGTACCCACTGGCGGCAGATAAGGAAGAATTCGGCACACCGATAACGATATCGGCAGTCGGTGCTGGGCATTCTTTTGCTAGACGCTTCCCTGTCTCCTTACGCGCTGTATGAACATTCACACCAGCAATATCAGAGTCAGGACGTGCATAGTAAATATATTCCATCGGTTCAATCGCCACTTCACAGTTTTCAGCGTATTTTTCAACGCGATAACCATTATCATCAATCACGACGTATTCTCCGGCCATCAATTCGCGGACATATTCCGCACCAATGGTATGAATCACACATGTTTCACTTGTTACAAAATAGGAAGAATCTAATTTACCGATCACTAATGGGCGGAAACTATTGCGGTCCACCGCGGCATAGAGGGCATTTTCAGTTAATAAGCAGAAATCAAAGCCGCCCTTCAATTCTAATAAAGCTTCTTTGAAGGCATCTTCAAAACTGTGATCGCGGTATTTTCGAATTAAGTGGATAAATAATTCAGCGGCTGAGTTACTTGCTAATACAGCACCTGAAGCTTCTAAAGTATCACGCAACGAAGCGCCATTCGTTAAGTTACCAACATGAGCCACAGCCATCGTTTCATCATTGAACTGATAGAGACGCGGTTGCACATTAGTATCATCCGAACGATCATCGGTCGTTGCCGCACGAACTTGTCCGATTGCGTTGACACCTTTTAAATCATCTAAGATAGACTCATCATCAAATACAGTTGTAATCAACCCTTTACCACGGTAACTATTGAAATCATCATCTGTACTCGTGGTAATACCAACCCCTTGTTGGCCACGATGTTGTAAGGCTCTGAGTGCGAAGTAAGTCATACGTGCTGCGAATGGATGATTCTTAATGGCGAATAATCCACCCGCTTCATTAACACTATTGAGATGGCGCTCGACAGTCACTGTCTGTGCCTCCTTCATTTCCAACTGATCCGACATATTTTCCTCCTTAGGGATATTTCGCTGATATGCATTTCATGATGTATCGATCAACAACACGGTCATTATAGCATTGACTTTTATAGATAACAACTAAAAATCGTACATTTATTAAAAGTTCGTATTTTAATGTTCGGTTTTTATAGTTAATCAGTCCCTGGCATTTGATTTACAAACTTTATTCAGCTTCTACTGTGTGATAGCAATGAAAAAGACGCAAGTACTTCACGCTCAATAGCGCGCGTACTTGCGTCTTTTGCTTAGTTTTTATTATTTGAATTTAAAACTCGTTTGATTGGAAAATGTGGTCTCGCCGTAGATGAGTGCTCTGATAGCCCCTGCGTCTGTGACGTCGTTTTTTGATTACGTTGTTTCCAATTATATAGGATACGTGAGATATATTTGAGATTGTATACTTGATGTACAACCGCTTCTTTGAGCGCCTCTTTGATGGTACTAGGTTCATAGCCGTCTTCATTCATCCAACGTGCAATTTCTTGGTATTCAATCGGCGATAGTTGCCGACCAAATTCATTACTAATCATCTCAAAAATTTCTTGTTGATTTTCGAAAGAGGTCACCTGTCGAGATGAGCTGAGCGCTTGATGATCTATTTCACCCAACTTCTGTTGAACTAACGTCAAATCAAAATGATCACCATAGCGATCTCCCTGACGATCTTGAACAATCTCTATCCACCCTTCAGACATCATATGCCTGAGCATATCGGTAATCTCTTTTTCAGTGACTCCCATACGTTTCGCTAACTTATCAAAAGATGGGAAATTATCACCGTGCTGTTCAAAATCGATTAAATGAATCAGCAGCATACACTCTGAATTACGAATCCCTAATTCATGATATCGCTCTAACAGTTGTTGCTCTAACACCGTATACTGCAATACATTCAACCCCCATAATATTATAAGTCATTAATTGTTTCATACCACGTGCCATCTTCAGCTCGCAAATAATGGTAACCTAAGCGTCCTTCATTATCGATAAAGCTGACTTCCCAACTGAGCTGATCGCCATCTATACCGAGCATAGCTTCACGTACAGAAGCATCTTTTAAATCGTAGCTGGCAATCGATAAAGCCTGATTTTCAGAAATAATTTGATCGACTGGAATTTCTTGAGATGCCTCTTTTTCTGGTTGATACATCACATAAACTTCCGCCCCATCATCTTTTTTACCGCGTACTGTATATGTTGTTTCATTGCGATTGAAGAGATAAAAATCTTCCAAATTTGTTACACCGTATTGCGCTTCTGCGACCGATTCTGCTTCTGATTGTGCCTTAGCAGGGAAGGATTGTGTTTGGATATAAATACCCCACATTCCGATATTTAATACAATCACGATGCCGAGTAGTATATAGACTAATCGTTTCTTCACGATAGACCTCCCAGATTATAGTTTACGTTTCTTCAAATCATCTGACGTTATTTCCTCAAATGTAAATGTTGACGGCAAATAGTTTTGGATTTGTGATGCATATTTAGCAGACATCACACGTTTGTCGAGCATGATTACGCGATTCGTCTGCTGATCACGGCGGAAGACACGTCCCATCCACTGATTAAACAGCATTAACATTTCCGGCATGGCATACTCAGTAAAATAATTCCTCTCTTGCTGTTTGAGGTGATATTGCATTGCTTGTTGATCGATTGCAGCAGGAGATGCAAATGGCAAACGTGTCATAATGTAAGTATCCGTATCAGAAGCCAAATGTATCCCTTCTTGAAAACTATCGAGTGTCAATAAGATGGCCCGTTCGGCACGCTCATATTCTGTTCTAAGCACCTCTAAGGAGCGATCTTTTGTTTGTGTCATCAATACCTTTTGTGAACTTTTTGAGAGCTGATCGATTAATAACGCTTCAACCTGCTCAAGTAATTCACGCGAATGGAAAAACACTTGGATTTTATGAATATATGAATTTTCCCAGGCATTTTGAATGACTTGACTGATCATCTCACCACGTGCTTCAACAGAATATTTTTCAATCGATAGTTGATCCTCAATAACATAGCCGGAGGTAGATACACCATAATTTTCAGATATAGGTGCCTCACAATAGACATAATCAGACAGTCCTAACCAATCAGATACCGTCACTTCATTTGTTAGTATCGGCAAGTTTTGACTAATCAATAATATTTTTTTAGGTAATTGTTCCCACAGTGGAGCGAGAATATCCCCATTGGGATAGGTGCGTTTGGTAATAGTGATACCTACACCATCTTCATCTGTTACCATCGATGCCGTCACATATTGTTCTGGATGCACCAGCAGTAAATCTTCCATAAGATCTTCAAAATGCTGCCAGCGGTTTAATAAGCGACGCCATTTCACCGAACGAATAGTATGCATGGTCTGATATTCACTCAACTCTGAGAGCAACCGCTCGAAAGCTTTTCTGAAATTACGCCCATACACCCATAGTTCACTAAGCGGCATATGCCATGATATTAATGCAAATTGTTCAGCATCAATAAATCGTTCGTTGTTCTCTTGTAACATTAATTCCACATCATCTGTTACCATTGCAAGAGCATCAAAGAGATGTTCGAGCGCAAATCCTGTCTCATAGAAGATATCAAATGGTGCATCCTTAGTGTCAGTCTTACCATATAGCATAGTATCACCCATACTACGCAAACACTCCTCGGTACGATGGAATAAATCAGAGACATCATTCAGTGTTAATGAGACTGTCTGATGCGCCGCATAAATTTCTGGTAAATGGTGGCATTCATCAATAATCCAGCGTACCTCCGCATCGAATAGTCCGTGAGATTCGAATAAGTCCGCATGATGTGCAAGGAAAGCGGTATTCGTTAAATAAATAGTCCCCGACTGTTGATTGTCGAATTGTGCAGTATAAAAGTCATGTCCCTGCCAATCAACGGATGCAATATTCATTTGATCCGCAAGAACTTTAACTTTCTGCCAAAATTTACCAATACGTAAGGCTTTATGCAATTCTTCCAGACGTCCCGTCTTCGTCTCAAACAACCAACACAATACTGCTATGCTTATTAATGCATCATGTTTGGAGACATGTGCAATATCTTGCTCTTGAATTTCTAACAAACGATTAAAACCGTCGAGTGAAATGAAATGCGATGCACTAATTAACACCTTCGTCGGTAATTGATAACCGAGAATCCGTGACAGTCTAGGAATCGTTTGTGTGCGCCATTGATCCAAAAGCAAATTGGTCGGTGTAACAATCACAATTGGTTGTTGTTCTTTATTCTGTACAGCTGATGCATACGCGGTTACTAACGATTTACCTGCACCAGCTTTGGCTGTTACCAGACCAAACTGTTTGTCTCCCATATAGAACATCGCCAATTGTTCGATTAGCGCTTCTTGTTCACTATTCCACGACGGTTCTTGCGTATTTAGCTGATCAAATGTATGCTTCACCGAGCGTTGCTTTTTAAATGTCAGATGTTCAATCGTTTGCCCTTTATATTGGCCGTTCGCCTGGCGTTGATTGTACCATTTCGACACAAACTCACCCGTCTCACAGAGTAAGAAAGATAGATAAGGTTTAATTTCACGCATGAGTGATACTGGCAGTTTTTGGATCTTTGCCTTTAGAGATAACATCAATTCAGCTGTCGCTTCCGCATCGGCCATTGCTGTATGCGCGTGATCCAATGTAATACCCACAAACTGGCATATATCTTGTAAATGATAACTGTCTGCAGTTGGCACAAAACTTCGTGATAATTCAACCGTATCAATGCGTGGCATCTTCAACTGTGGATAACCCGCAGCTTCGAATGAATCTCTCAAAAAATAGAAATCAAAGTTCACATTATGTCCAACAAAGACACAGCCTTGCAACTTCTGCCAGAACTCTTCAGCAATATCTTCAAATAATGGCGCATCAGCCACATCGCGCTGTGTAATCCCTGTCAATTGCGTAATGCGTTTAGGGATTGGAATCAGTGGCTGTATATAGGTTTCATAGCGATCAATAATTTGATCATCCTCCATAAAAACAGCACCAATCTGAATAATTCGCTCGCCCCGACGAAATTTTGGTCCTGTTGTTTCTAAATCCACCACTGCATAACGTGTACTCATCGTTTCTCTCATTCCTTTTGTTACTGCTCTAATGCCGCAAGTAATGCATCGCGTTCATTCGCTACTTGTCCAGTAATAACCATATCCAGCGCTTGATCCAACAATTCACCGATCAACGTCTTCGGTTCAGGATTGAACACCTCAATAATATCACGCCCATTGATGGCCAGCTGTTTTTTATCTGTAATCGGCAATGATTGGTAAATCGCCTTTGTCTTAGCAACATCTGCTTTTGAAAAATGTATACCGAATGCTGCGCCTGCGCGTTGCTGACTGTCAATCAATTGCTCGATATTTTCTGTTACTGTATCCCCAAAACGGTAAACCGAACGCACATCCCAATCATGCATCATTCTAAATTGTAATGCTTGATAATAGGTATTAATCATTTTACCTTGACGATTGGATAGCTTCCACGTCTTCGTCAACTTGTTTACAAAGCTTTCACTATCATCTGTTTCTCCAATCGTTAACCAAAGTGTCAAGGCCCACGTCAAATCAAGCTCTGGTAGCTCCTCTTTGTTGGTTAGCTGATCGAGTAATTGTTTTGGCGCTTCCTTTTGTTCCGGTAACCACGGACAATAATCACTGAGCCCCGTCTCAACCAATAAGCGAATACCGCTCGCCCAATCGTCCCCTTGGAAAAGTTTCTCCAATTCTGTACGTATCCGTTCAACTGAAATTTTGGAAAGTAAAGGTGCGTTGTTCTGAATCGCAACTTGAGTCTCAGATTCAACCGCAAAACCTAATTGTCCAGCAAAACGTACGGCGCGCATCATGCGTAACGCATCCTCATGAAAACGATCCGATGGTGTACCGACTGCCCGCAACGTCTGATTTTTAAGGTCAGTTAACCCATCAAAATAATCATAAATCTTGCCGTTTTGATCCATAGCTAACGCATTAATGGTGAAATCACGACGCAATAAATCTTCACGTAAATTACGCACGAAAGTTACCTTATCCGGACGTCTGAAATCTTTATAGCCAGATTCCGTTCTAAATGTCGTAATTTCATAGGTTTCACCATTAACCCAAGCCATGACCGTGCCATGTTCAAGTCCTACATCAAAATGCTTTGTGAATAAGCCTTGAACTTCGACCGGAAAAGCGGATGTCGCAATATCAATATCGTGTATCGGAAGTCCGATGAGTGCATCTCGAATGGCCCCTCCGACAAAATATGCTTCATAGCCTGCATCAGTTAAACGTTCAAGTACAGGAAGCGCCTGTTGCACGACGGGTGCCTGTAATAAATCTTGTCTATTATCATTCAAAGAAATAACCATCATCCTCACGCTCCTCTGATAAGGCATCGATTAACCATTGCCACTCACTCTGCTCCATTAATTCTGGATGATCCTTCAACGTCTGACGCACACGTAAACGATCACCATCTTCCCACATAAATGTGAGATAATCTGAAACAAAGCTGTCTTCCGTTTTTAGTGAGTCATAAGCGGCGATATAGTATTCACGTGCTGCTTCAAATTGTTCGTTCGCCTCATAAATACCAGCTGCTAACCATTCAAATTGGTCACCCGATAATTGTTCTTTAGTCTCTTCCAAAATTTCCAACGCATCGTCTTCGCGATCATTTTTCAATAAAGTACGCATCAGAAGCATTGGAATATCAACTGATTCACTTTCTAACTGGTACGCTTGGTACAAGTCTTCAATTGCTGCATCATCTTGATGGTTCATCACGTATACGCGCGCACGCTGATAATAAGCCGCTGCTTTGTAAGGATGATTATGGACAGCTTCGGTCATTACACGGGAAGCGTCTGCCTCACGATGGAGATGATACAATACCTCCGCATAAATCGGAAATAACCCTTCTGAGAGTGAACCACCCTCATATAGCGGTGACAAGATTGATTCGGTGCGATCATATTCCTTCGTTTGATAGAAGCATAATGCTAACTGTTCATTCACTTCTTGCGTACGATCAGCCTTGGGAATCTCACTGAGATAATCAATGACCGTCTCGTATTCACCAACTGCCATCAAACATTCCACATATTCTTTTTCAATGCGTGACTTAGACTGTGCAATAATCTCGCTATCATCTTCGAGTAGTTGACGATAATAAGGAATCGCTTCGTGGAAATGCCCTGTTGCACGATGCAGTTCCGCCAATCCGAGAATAATGGCCGGTTCATCTGGTGCGATTTCTTTTGCTTCTTGCAATTTCAATAGACTCACTTCTGACATCCCTAATTGCTGGTAAGCATCAGCTGAAAGTAATAGCGATTGAAGATAGTATGGTGAACTTGGATCAATCATTATCAATGTATTCAACGCACCGTCGAAGTCGCCATCATCACCAGCGACTTCTGCTAATAGCACTTGCCAACGATCGTCATCGCTGAAAACACCCAATGCCGTTTCATAAATTCCTTTCGCATACGGCAAAAAACCTGCTTCTTGGAAAGTATATCCCGTCTGAGCCCAAACGTCTGGATCATCCTCATGTTCGAGTAAACGCAGTAATTCATCAAATGCCTCTACAACAACATCTTTCTGATCAGTTCGTAATGCATCAAATATCTCTTGAATTTTTTCGTCCATTGCGGTCACCTCTGATTCATGTCTTACAATCATACCGTATCTCACGCATTTCCGCATTTATCACTTCATCAAAAAAGAGTGGCCTAAACCACTCTCCAAAATGTATCGCACATTATTGTGCTTATGCGTTTTGATTAGCCTTTTTTAACGGCTTCTTTCAAGGCTTTACCAGCTTTGAATGCAGGTACCTTGCTTGCAGGAATTTGGATTTCTTCACCTGTTTGTGGGTTACGGCCACGACGTGCAGCACGTTCACGAACTTCGAAGTTACCGAAACCGATGATCTGAAGGCTTTCACCTTCTGCTAAATAACCTTGCACTGAGTCAAACAATGCATCAACGATTGGTTGAACAGTCTTTTTAGGTTCGCCAGTTTGTTCGGCAATTTTCTGTACTAAATCGGCTTTGTTTGCCATATTTTTCTACCTCCTATAACGTTCAGGGCAACCGCCCTATTGAGGTCTTCGCCTCTATTCGTATGGTAACAATATATCATATTGCCCTACCATAGACAACAAAATAGCTAATAAAAGTCATCAACGACTATGTGAAAATAACAAATTAAATCACAATCATTCGCTAATCGATGAGTCGTAATCCAGATTCGCCGTCAGCCGCCTCACGCATCGCATTGATTTCTTGGCTGTGTGCACCAAAATATGCAACAGTTAAATACATCGCTGGATTTGCTTCAAATACTTCTTCTACCTCTGAAAGAGACAATTCCGCATGTGTCGATTCACCATCACCATAAACAAGTTTATGATCCTTAGGCGTATATCTGATAAGATCGCTAGCAATTTTATCTCCCACAAAATGATAGCTGTCTCTTTCAGACCCATCTATTGCAACTGCATCGTAGCCATCTTCAGTCTTTTCATAGTTATTAAAGGCCAGATTAGGCACATAACTCATCCGATGATTCAAACTTCTAGCAGCCATAATCAACGCTAACTCAGAGTAATCTTCCATATTTTCATTATAGAATTCAATACCATTAACAGAACTTCTCAACGCCGCAAGGAACTCTAAGTAAACATAATGTGAGTTCTTTAAGATAGTCGGTTGATATGGATCTTTCATCTTCTCTCTAAATTCATCTAATCGCTCTATATATAACAAATACATATCTTCTTTAGATATTTCTTCTTGGTCTTTTAGCCAATTCTTATCGCCATAGCTACTGCCAGTAGTAACGTCATAACCTGTGACTTGAACTGGAATAATTCCACCATCAGTTAACACCGCATGTGCCATAACATGCTTTGCACCATTACTAGCAGCCATAACGTAATAAATATCAGAATCTTCCACACTATAGTACAGAGTAACAAAGTCCGCATTCTCTAAACCTTGAAAATTAGGAACTCCCTCATCCTCGAAATGTTCACTCTCTACACGTCCTATTAACGCATATGCATTTAAGATGATTTGATCTTCAAATGACAACTTATCATATTTTTGATCGCCAGTTTCATCTCGAGGCTCAGTGTCTTCAATTTTGTCATTCTCACCACGAATCGCAATGCCAGAATGTGAGGTTTGCCTTATAAAATCATCTTTCACATCATCCTGCTCAACCCACTGTTCGTCCGTATCAAATGCTTGTTGGTCTTGTTTATATCTGCGATACAATTCCACTTTATCAATGGGATCAATATCATTCTTAGTGATATCATATGAATGGTACTCTTGACCTCCAATTATATCAACATTAATAATTTGAATCGGTTTAATCTCATCTTCTCTTTCTTTCAAATGAGAAATAGTATATGTTCCGCCAACACCACTAGTTAAATGGATATAAATATCACTATCATCCCATTCATAGTAAGCATACATTGGCGTATAATTATCCGAAACTTTGTCTGTGATGCGGTCATCCATTGTGCTAGCATAAATCAATATCTTGAGTTCATCCGATAACGCATCAAATGCTTGAGCATCTGCTTCGTCTTGCTTCTCTTGCTCATCTTTTTCGTTTTGTTGTGGTTGAGCTTCAACTTGTTGTTGGGCATCGACCGTCTGTTCCTGTTCGCCCGTATTATCTGTATCAGATGTTGTGGTTTGACAGCCTGCCAACAATAGCATCGAAAGGGAAATCATTCCTAGCGTTTTTTTCATTATTCTTTTACCTTTCACGAGATATGCTGTTAATCCTTCTCAAAATAAAATTTAAAAATTATAATTTATATATTCATTATCTTCTTTATAAAAAGGTATTGTCAATATATTGTGTGTATTACTTTTAAAAACTTCTCTCAAGCAGTAACTTCTGACTATTCCTCTAAACCTGATATACTATTCATGTAAATCATTACATTGGTATGAGAAAGGAAGATACTTATGAAGGCTATTCGTATTCATGCATTTGGTGATGACGCCGAATATGCGCTCGAAAATGTGACGCTACCTGATCTCGAACCTTATGAAGTGCGTGTTGAATTGCAGACTGCCGGTGTCAATCCTAATGAAACCTATGTCCAAACAGGTAATTATGCACAGTTCCAACCAGAACTACCGTATACCCCTGGTTTCGATGGCTGTGGAAAAGTTATTGCAGTTGGTCACGACGTAGAGCGTGTTGCTGTCGGTGACCGTGTGCATGTTATGAGTTTTAATCATGTCGACACACAAACGGGGACGTACGCAGAAATGGTACAGTGCCATGAAGAAAGTGTTTGGCGCATCCCAGATACCATCAGTGATATGGAAGCTGCTGTACTCGGGATTCCATCAGGTATCGCCTGCCGTGCATTAGAACGCGCACAGGTCACTGCAGATGATACAGTACTCGTTCATGGTGCGAGTGGTGCAGTTGGTACTTTTCTCGTTCAAATCGCTAAAGCTCTCGGTGCTCGTGTCATTGGGACTTCAAGTCAGGAGAGCTCCCGGGAACAATTGCTCGAAATTGGTGCTGACCGTGCCATTCCACATCTCACTGCTGACAATGCTGAATCATTACTCGATGGTGAGGAACCGTCCGTCATTATTGAAATGGCGAGTGAGCATAATCTTCAAACAGATATTTCTGTTATTCAGCAAAGAGGCCGTATCGTTTGTGTCGGGGCTCGCGGTGATGTTTCTGTGTCGCCACGCGATATTTTCTCAAAAGAATGTATCGTCACTGGTGCAGCAATCACTAATGCGACACAAGATGATTTAGATCACTATGAGAATTATCTCTATCAATTACTTTCAGAGGATAAACTACATCCTGTGGTTAGCCAGACCCTCTCACTAAAAGAGGCTAAAGCAGCTCAAGAAGCTGTTAAACAAACTAAGGCTCCAGGAAAAATCATACTGACAATCAAATAAAATTGATTCTATTATGCAAAAAGGCATTGTACCACGCACAGATTGTACGGATACAATGCCTTTCTTTATTGATTAATGTCTTTCACGGACGATCATTCGAAGTGTCGTCCCTTCGAAATCAAAATTCTTACGGATTTGGTTCGCAATAAAGCGCTGATAACTAAAGTGCATCAATTCTTTATCATTGACCATTAATACAAAAGTTGGTGGTGCCGTTGATACTTGTGTTAGATAGTATACACGTAATTTACGCCCTTTATCTGATGGCGCTGGATTGATCCGCATGGCTTCTACCAACACTTGGTTCAATACGGAAGATTGAATACGACGATGGTAATTTTCGTAGACCTGCGTAATCTTCGGCAAGATATTTTGTAGACGCTGTCCTGTCTTGGCAGAAACAAAAAATATCGGCGAATGATTAAGGAAACCGAATTCTTCACGAATTTCTTTCTCAAAGTTATGTAGCGTCTTGTTATCTTTCTGAATTAAATCCCATTTATTAACGATAACGACAATGCCTTTGCCTGCCTCATAAGCGTAACCAGCCACCGTTTTATCCTGTTCCCGAATACCTTCTTCAGCATTCAATACTAATAAGCAGACGTCCGAACGATCAATCGCATCACGTGTACGAATGACACTGTATTTTTCCGTCAGTTCCGATACCTTTCCTGGTCTACGTAAACCAGCTGTGTCAATAATTCGATATTCGTGATCATCATAAGTGAAGTAGGTGTCCACCGCATCGCGTGTCGTACCTGGAATATCAGAAACAATAACACGTTCCTCATCCAAAATACGGTTGACCATTGATGATTTTCCGACATTTGGACGGCCGATCAACGAAAAGCTAATCACATCTTCTGCATCCATACTAAAATCTGATTCTGAGAATTGATGGAATGCTTCATCCAATAAGTCACCCAGTCCCTGACCATGTGCCCCAGAAATCGGGAATGGTGTACCGAGACCTAACGCATAGAAATCATAGATATCCGCGTGCTGTTCAGGGTTATCCACTTTATTTACTGCCACTAATACTGGTTTCTTAGTGCGATGCAACATATTTGCCAGCTGCTCATCCGTTTCTGTCACACCGTCACGTACGTTCGTCATCATGATGATGAGATCAGCATCAGACATCGCGATTTCTGCTTGTTGGCGGATCTGCGACATAAAATTTTCATCTTTAAAAGTGATACCACCTGTATCAATAATTGTATAAGGTTGATTCAACCATTCTCCACGACCATAAATACGATCACGCGTCACACCTGGCTGATCATCAACGATACTAATACGCTCACCGACTAAACGGTTAAAAATTGTAGATTTTCCGACGTTTGGACGTCCGACAATAGCTATCGTAAGTCTATCTGTCATCTTAACCTCCTTTGGGCAATCCCGACTTAACAAAAAAGAGATCGGAGACCTCAAAGCCCCCAATCCCTTTACAAGGTCATTGCCCTGTTATTTTTTGTTTAATTATTCTCCACCGAGGTCGAGATCTTTCAATTGGTCACCGAGCAAGTCAGCCAATGAGAATCCAGATTCTTCTTCAGAGCTGTTGTTGCTGTTGTTTTGACGTTGACGGTTGCCACCGCGGTTTCCACCACGAGAACGGTTGCCACGTCCGCCACGGTTACCACGTGATTGACGAGAAGAACGACCTTCATCATTTTGTTCGCCACGGTTTGGACGTTCTGGTGCAGGTTCTAATGCACGCATAGATAAGGATAAGCGACGTGCTTCTGGATCAACATCCAATACCTTAACTTTAACTTCTTGACCTTCTGATAATTTGTCAGAAGCAGAATCAACGTGTTCGTGAGAGATTTGGGAAATGTGAACCAAACCTTCAACACCTGGGAATACTTCTACGAATGCACCGAAGTCAACGATACGACGAACGATGCCGTCGAGTGTTGCGCCCTTAGGAGCTTTTTCTTCGATAGTTTCCCATGGACTAGGCTGTGCAGAACGGATAGACAATGAGATACGTCCGCGTTCTTCGTCAAGAGATAAGATCTTAACTTTAACAGTCTGACCTACTTCTAATTCATCAGAAGGTTTGTCAACGTGGTGGAAAGCAATCTCAGAAATGTGAACTAAACCGTCAATACCACCTAAGTCGATGAAGGCACCGAAGTTAGCTAAACGAGCAACTTTACCTTCAACGATCTGGCCTTCTTCGAATTGAGCCATTTTTTCTTCACGTGCTTGTTTGTTTTGAGCAGCAACAATTTCACGGTGAGAAAGAATCAAGCGGTTTTCTTTAGGATCGATTTCAACGATCTTAACTTCTAATTCTTGGTCACGGTAAGATGAGAAGTCACGTACGAAGTGATCTTCTACCATTGATGCTGGGATGAAACCACGAACACCAGCGTCAACCACTAAACCACCACGAACAACGCGTTTAACTGGTACAGTGATTGTTTCGCCGTTTTCTTTTTTCTCTTCTAATTCGTCCCAAACTTTGAGTGCTTCAAGACGACGACGGGAAAGCAAGAATGCACCGTTTTCTTTGTCTTGGATTTGACGTACAACAACCAAGTCGAGAACGTCGCCAACTTTTGCAACTTCTTCTGGGTCTTCAATCGGTGATGCAGAGATTTCACGGAAAGGAACAACGCCTTCAACGCCTGCACCTTCGATACCGACGATTAATTGATTGTTCTCATCAATGGTTAATACTTCACCCTTGACTACATCACCAATCTTAACTTCTGTCGTTTCTTCAAGTAGATCCTCCATAGATGGAATTTCTTCAGTTCCTTCTACTTCGTTGTTTACTTGAGCTTCAAAATCTTTTGCCATAAACTATAAATCCTCTCCTAAAAAAGTACTAACCATTGACTCATGTCAATGTATACAATTCGAGTATAGCACATGGTGAGTGCTTTGACAATTCATTAGTGCTTAATTTCGTGTTTTCGAACGATTTCCATCATCTTTGCTTCAACCTCATCGATCAATAATGCTGTTGAATCAATTAATATGGCATCATCTGCCTGTTTTAATGGGCTCATTTCACGATGTGTATCTAGATAATCGCGATGTGCAATGGCCTGTTCGAGTTCTTCAAGTGATTGATCAGACAAGCCCTTCTCCTGATTTTCTTCATAGCGACGGCGTGCGCGTTCTGCGACAGATGCCACTAAGAAAAATTTAACATCTGCATCAGGAAAAACGACGGTCCCAATATCACGTCCATCCATCACAACGCCCGCTGCTTCACGTGCTAACTCGCGTTGTTGATCAACCATGACCTCACGCACTCTAGGAATAGCGCTAAAAGCTGACACATTAGCAGATACTTCATCACTTCGAATGGCACGTGTAACTTCTTCTTCATTGACAAATACACGTTGATCACCGGCTTCAACTTGTTCAAAGCGTATCGTCATTGTCTTCAATAGCTCATTTAATTTTTCATCATCAGATGCTGTCATACCGAGATCTAGTGCTGCTTTAGTCACTGCACGATACATCGCACCTGTATCGATATAGATATAGTTGAGCGCCTTAGCTAAGCGTTTGGCAATCGTACTCTTTCCTGATGAAGCTGGACCATCAATCGCAATTGTAAACATTCTTGACTCCTTTATTATTTTCTTTGGCACGAAAAAGCCGGGCGTACCACCCGGCAATTTCATTCAATGAATTATCACTGATTATTGATAAACACGCAGCACTGTACCTGGTTCAATGTGGGAATTAGCAGACAATCCATTCAATGCTAATAACTCATCTAAAGTCATACCATTATTTACCGCGATACGGTACAAGTTTTCACCTGCTGAAACGGTATAAGAACCTACACTCTGGTTAGCTTGTTGTTGCTGCTGTTGTGCGGCAAGTTCAGCTTCTTGCTGTGCTTGTTGAGCCGCTTGTTGTTGCTGTTGTTGTGCAGCTTCATTCGCAGCCTCATCGTTAGCTTCAGATTCAGCTTGTTGCTGAGCTTCTTGCTCTCTCTGCTGTTCTTCAGCTTCGCGCTGTGCTTCTTCTTCCTGTTTTCTTTGCTCTTCCTCTTTCTGCTGTGCAGCTTCTTCTTCACGTTTCTTCTGATCTTCTTCGTTTTCAGTTCTAGAAACCATGACTTGATCTGCAGATTCTGGTTCAGGCGTTTTATTTCCATTCAAAGCGAATACCATTGATACCACTGGAATCAACAATAATAAGATAGCTGCAAACAAGATAATCTTAGTACCTGTACCGATACCTTTTTTATCTTTCTTGTCTTTGTCAGTACGGTCCACTTGACGACGATCAAGATCATCATAGTCATCGTAATCATCGTCGAAATCGTCATCATCCTTGGCGAAGTGTGCCCCAGCACCTAGACCAGCAGCACCAGCGGCAGCGTATGCGGCTTTATTATCATCATCATCTGATACCCCTTCGATATCTTCACGCGTGTACACAGCCGTCTTATCTAACTCATCCTCTTCATCGAGGTACGCATCATCTTCGTAGTCATCGAATTCGTCATAATCATCATAGTCGTCATAATCATCTTCAAACTCATCATGACGTGGTTCATCGAGATAATCGTCGCTGTCATAGTCGTCGTAGTTCTCGGATTCACCCTCATCGTACATTGCTTCATCTTCAACTTCTTCAATATAGCGATCGTCGATTGGTTCATCCTCTACGAAGTCATCTTCGTATTCTTCGTAATCCTCAAATTCATCATAGTCATCGTAATCATCTTCAAACGTATCATCATCATTAAATACGTCTCTTTCTTCATACTCATCATATGCTTCATAATCGTCTTCCGCCATTGGATAATCTTTCTCTTGGCGGTTAGGATCCTTGAATTTATCGAAGAAATCCTTCATTTGATCTTTAAAACTCATTAAAAAGCTCCTCCTTAATTGCGATCTTCCCTGTGATTTAGGGATACTATCTCAATCTCTGTCTGCTTATTCTACCATGAACCATAGCAAAAGTCAGTGAGAATACCCAAGAGATTATTTCTTTAAAAGTTATTTAAGAAATATCTTTTGTAATCGCTGTTTCCAACCATCCATTCTCTCTGCTTTTTTATCCGTTTCGTTGCGATAGGATAAATAATCATGCCACCATTTATCATGATGAAATGTTGGCTCATCTATTGCACAACAAAAAGATGGGTTATCTGGCTTTTTTTGGTCGAATATCGTAAGCAAATAATCTCTCAAACACTGTTGATGCTCACAATAGGCAATCACACGACCAAGTTCATCCGACTTCTGTTGAATAAAGCGCTGATAATGTCCCATCGCCTGTTTCGGACTGTGATAATGATCCCGATAAAACATCAATAACGGTAATAGTGGATCCTCAGATGTAAAACGTTCATCATCTGGTTTATCCATATAACTTCCTAACAGACCGTAAAAATCATTAACGTTAGGATAGCGCATCTCTTGCAAATAACGTAATTGCTGAAATTCTTCATCATTATACATAGCAACGACATATGCTGTTTCCCCATCACGACCTACACGCCCAATCTCCTGAATCAGCTCTGCCATTGAAAAGGGTAAATGATAGTGAATAACATAGCGAACATTCGGTTGATTAATGCCCATACCGAACGCTGATGTCGCTAGAATCGTATCCAATTCACCATGTTGAAACTGTTGTTGGCAGAGATACCGTTCCTCGGCACTATATCCTGCATGATAAGCCGCCACACGCCGTTTACTTTTTGCTTGCAGCACATGTTTAATCTGTTCCGCTTCCTTCTTATTATGAACATATACAATCCCAGGTGCTGGCAAGGTATCAATCATTGTCAATAACGCTGTTTCCTTATCCTGTGGTGCAATATAGCGTTTATCGTAGAAAATATTGGGACGATCCAATGACATGACCAGCTGATTAAATGGCTCATAAGGATAGAAAAGATATTTATGAATATCTGCCAAAGTACTCTCCGTGGCCGTCGCTGTCAATGCAAGTGTAAGCGGCTGATTTAAACGTCGGCGCACTTGAATCAATTCGGAGTATTCTACACGAAAATCCATCCCCCATTGTGAAATACAATGCGCTTCATCAACCACAAGCAAATTTATGGGAACCAATTGTAGCTGTCCAATAATTTCTGGTCGACTGATCATTTCTGGGGAAATCAATAAAAATTGATAATTCTTCAAATGTGTTAGAACGTACTGTTGTTCCGACTTTGTAAGTGTACTGTTCAATGCGACAACACGATTGATTCCCTGCCGTTGCAAGCTAGCCACTTGATCCTGCATTAAGGACAGCAATGGTGATATGATAACAGTCACCCCTTCGTGCGCTAGCCCATACAGTTGATAGATCAGCGACTTTCCACCACCTGTTGGCAACACAGCTAGTGTATTTTTGCCTGACTCTAATGATTCCAATGCTTCATGCTGCCCTGGTCTGAATGTCGCTTCACTGCCGAAACGATGTACGAGTAACTCTTGATAATTAATCATCTATTCTCTCCCCCTCACGATATGCCACTTGCCAATAGCGATAAATCCAAAAAGGCAACGTATCATAAGTTTCTCTGTAGTCTGCATAAGTGGACGGCGGCATATGTGCAACATCAATCGAAAATTGCTCTAAATAAGGGGTTACCTGTTTTTTTAAGATATGATGATCATTCAAAAGTAGCTCCACGAAATGATCTGAAATGGTGCTCGGTTTGAGATGACGCTCTGAAGCAATGCTTTCAACATTTTTCCCTTTAAGCACTTGATGATACGTTTTATTAACCGATTGATTCCATTTCGGAAAAGCACGATCCATCCCCTGTAAGAAACGATAAAGTACAGTGTGTTCTGGTAGCTGTGCAATGGTCGTCTGAAGGTAATCCCATAGTGCTTCGATCAACCACTCGCCGAATTCCTCTGGCACTTGAAAGGTCTGTGTCAGTTGCTCGGTAGTCACCCCGCGCACCGATTCACCGGTCATCGTTAAACAAAGCATGGTGACTAATCGCTGATCCTGCCACTGTGAAAAACACTTCATCAGTTCGCTGTAAATCCATGCTGATAGCTCTGTATTCAATTCTCCATTACGTTGTCTCGCTTGCAAAAATTGTTTTACAAGCCTCTGAACCATAAGATGATGTGTTATCGGTTGATAATTTGCATTACCGTTCTTCAAATACGATGCGACTTGGAACAATAAGCGTAGACTGAGGCGACGGAATTGATGATTAATTCTTGGAATATACCCTTTGCGATAGCGAAGGGCGTGCGCTATCCAGTCTGGTAACACATTCTCTTGTTCATGATTTTCTTGAAATCTATAGCAGATTTTGAGCCAAGTGGATTTTTCTAATTGTGGCGTGATGTTAAATAGGTGACTAATCTCATTTTCATAGGCGTAGTATAGCGTCGTTGCTGAATGTTTACCAACCAACACGTGATAAACTCGCGCAGCATCTAATGACGCTGTTTCTTTTGCCAGCCACTCGTAGCGATTCATCTCTTTTCCTCCATCAAAAAAGTCCTCTACGTCTATCATACGCAAAGGACTCATTCATTCGCAATGTCTACGTTTAACGTAGGCGCTTCTTAATAATTGGTAAGCAGTAACTGAGTAATAAATGCGAGACAATACCGATTAAAATCCCTTTAACGATATTAAATGGAATCACGGCAGTTAGGATATAAGTCGCTAAGTTACCCACATCAAAATTCATAACTTTTAGGTAAAAAGGTGTAATCACAAAATAGTTCAACACACTCATCATTACGGTTAATGCGAGCGTTCCGAGTGCGTAGGCCATAATCGGACGTTTGAGTGTATTCATCACTTTTTTGAAGTTACCTGCATATTGTGTGTAGTGATGACGCAAGATCATTGCTACCGGTAATAAGTAGGCTAACGTAGCAAGAATACTAGCTAAATCACCGATTGGATAACCCATATCGCCACCGGTTTGCAGATAGTGCAGGACGTTTCGAATAACAATAACACCAATCCCACTGGAGAGGCCATTTAAGAATGTCACCAAGAGTACCATAACATCACTAAAGTCAATCTTTAAAAATGGCACGGTTGGAATAATTGGGAATGAAAAATTCATTAGAACAAATGCGAGCGCCCCACCGAGTGCGACAATAATCATTTTCCTCACTTTGTTTGAGGACATAAAAAAATCTCCTTTCCAACAGGGCAGGAGACTTTGTTCAGCGAATAAAAAATACTCACACATTGTCTTTCTTCCATCCTGACTGTACAGTCGGTTTCGGAATTGCACCGAATCAGTCGCTCATCGCGAGTCGTGGACTATCACCACCGGTCGGGAATTACACCCTGCCCTGAAGACACTTTTGTTTCACAAGTAATTATAATCGCTTGATGATAGAAATGCAATAGTTTTATTACAACGCATTCCATTAGCACAAAAAGCATTAATTATTTTTAGCTAATTGGTAGAGTTTTTGAATTTCTTTATTCGAAAGTTTACGGTAATCACCCGGCGTCATGCCCTCAATCCCTAAAAAGGCATAACGTTCACGTGTTAATTGTTTCACTGGATGACCGATTTTTTCGCACATTTTACGGATTTGACGATTGCGTCCTTCATGAATTGTAATTTTCAGCGTATCGTTGACTTTGGCTTTTGGATTATTAATACGAACGACATCTGCACGCGCGGTCTTACGACCATCGATCACGACACCTCGTCTGAGCTGCTGTATTTCTTCATCAGAAGGTGAGCCGTTTACTTTAGCGCGATAAACTTTATCAATGCGATGACGCGGATGCATCAATAGATTCGCAAGTTCGCCATCATTCGTTAGCAACAAGGCGCCTGTCGTATGATAATCTAAACGACCGATCGGATAAATGCGTTCTGGAATATCATGGAAATAATCGAGAACTGTGCGTCGTCCTTTGTCATCCGAAACCGTCGAAACACAATTATCTGGCTTATTAAATAAGAAGGTTACGGGTTCTTCTTTATAGATTGGTACGTGATCAACTTCAATACGATCATTGACAGTTGCTTTTGTGCCCAATTCTGTCACAACTTTCCCGTTCAACGTGACGCGTCCATCTTGAATCAGACGCTCTGCTTCACGACGCGAGGCAATCCCGGCATGCGCAATTAGTTTCTGTAATCGTTCCATTGTTTCCCTTTCATTCTGTTGCTTCTCTGTGATAAAGATCGTTAATTTGTCCTTTAGCATCGTCTTCCGCGATCAGCGCTTCGATCGATGGTAAATCATCAGTTGACCTTAATCCAAAATACTCAAAGAAATAATCCGTCACACCGTACAAAATCGGATGTCCTGGCGATTCCTGACGTCCCTGTTCTTCAATCAAGTTATAACTCATTAATTTCTTGAGTATATTCCCTGATTGCACCCCACGAATGGCATCAACAGCCATACGTGTTGTCGGTGATTGATACGCTACAATCGCTAATGTCTCTAACGCTGCATTCGATAATTTAGTAGCGAACGGTGAGACAGCATAATCCTGAATAATTTCCTGATGTATTGATTTCGTCACTAAGTGATAGCGATGGTTAAACTGCTTAAGCGCCAAACCGCTCTGTGGATCCTGCGCCAGTTTCAATTGCAAACACATTAACGTATAGCGCACCTGTGATGATTTCATTTCTAATAATGTGCACAACTCTTCCAACGAAATACCGTTATCACCTGCAACAAATAGCAACGCTTCACAGGCTGACATCTGATTTTCCATCATACAGATAGTCCCTCCGTTCGACTAACAATGCGAATATCGCTATAGGCGTTGTCTTGCGCAATGGTTATCGCATTTCCCTTAACAAGCTGCAATAGTGCTAAAAACAATGTCACGATCGTATTACGTGTCCAAGCTCTTTGCTTTGTTAATTGAAATAAGGATAGTTCCTGTTTAGGTGTACGCTTCAGCGAAGATTCAATATCCCAGATAGCCTCGTCTACACTATAGGCATCGTTTTGAATGGTGCGCGGCGGTGTATTATCTGTTCTGAGACGCTGAATCATTTTTTGGAGTGCGACCATCATATCCTCTGTCGTAATCTCACCCTCATTTAAAGGAATTGTCTGCTGATACTGTGTTAGATCAGCTGTTGGGCGTTCATAATGTGCCATACGCTTCTCGTGTTTTGTCTGTAACACGCCACTCAATTCTTTATACTGTTGATACGCTAATAATTGTTCTACCAATGGACGTCTTGGGTCATCCACATCCTCTTCTATTGCTTTTTGTGGTTTCGGTAATAACAATTTTGTTTTGATTTCGATTAATGTCGCAGCCATCACTAAATAATCCCCCGCAAGTGTAAGTTCTTCAAGCGGATTGGCATGAATTAATTCGATATATTGCTCAGTGATATTGGCTATCGGAATATCAAAAATATCAATATCCTGCGTTTGAATGAGATGTAAAAGCACATCGAGCGGACCTGAAAAATTAGCTAAGTCCACTGCCCATGTATCTGTTTGTGTGTCAGTGTTCATTATCAGATTTTTCCTCATTCATCGCTGACAAGATATGTGGTACGGTCCGTTGTTCATACAACGCCCATTTATTAAGAAAATCAGCAATCTCTAACGTCCCAGATAATGTATCTTCAGGATAGGCTTCTGCTAATGCTGACATTATCGCGTAAGAAACTCCTTCCCCTCGGAATGACGGTGAAAGCGCTAAGTAGCGAACAATAATCATATGCTCTTCTGCTTTGAGATCATAGCCAACGAGACCAATCACATTTTCTGTTTCATCATCACGCCAGAGTGACACTTGTCGCTTTCCAGATTGGATAAGCGACATTTCTTGCATCAATGGCTCCATATCACGAAAACGTTCAATGTAACTCAATAATCCCATCACGATTTTGTCATCTTTTGATTTATAGGGCAAAAGCACGCCTCATACCTCCTTTACTGATACTGTTATCGGTTATCTTACCGAGAGACGACTTATATTGTCAACTGCCCGAAAACATCACCAATATTATCAGTGATAACTAACGGTTTCTCACCAACAACATGAACAGGTGTGCGATTAACGACCGCTAAGCGCTTCCCTCTAAAATAATTAATCAATCCTGCTGCTGGATAAACAGATAATGAAGTGCCTGCAACAATTAATAAATCTGCTGCCTGAATACGATTGATAGCGTCTAGCAATGCTGTTTCATCCAGTGCTTCTTCGTAAAGAACCACATCTGGTTTCACTACAGAACCATCTTCATTGCAGTGTGGAATCTGTTGATCATCCAGTATGAGGTCCTCATAATTGTAAAAATGATTGTGCTTCTCACAGTAATTGCGCCACACACTACCATGTAATTCAACCACATGACTGCTGCCCGCTTTTTGATGTAGGCCATCGATATTTTGAGTCACAACAGTAATGTCCTTTTTAGTTTGAGACTCAAGCGTTGCTAAATACTGATGACATGGATTCGGCTGTGCCTCAGGAAAAACGAGATGCTCAAAATAGTATGGGAAGAAAATTTCTGGATGTTTCAGATAGAAATGATGCGAGATAATCTCTTCAGCTGGGGCATTATAACCAGATTCTTTCATATATAGTCCTTTTGATGATCGAAAATCAGGAATGCCGCTTTCCGTTGATACACCCGCACCACCAAAGAAGACGATACGCTGACTGTCATCGATCCACTCATTGAGCTGCTTGATTTGCTGTTCCATTGTTTGTATCCTTTCTCTTCCATGAAAAATACATCATGCTAATGTTAGCGTTATCTATGTTATAATCATAACACCAAGTTTAAAGGAGTTTGATGATGAAAAGAATAACTAAATTATTGAGTACACTATCTCTTAGCGTCATGCTTTTCGCTGGCTGTTCTAACATTACGAGCGCTGATGATCAATTCTTTGTCGATCTCCAATCGATGTGGCAGGAACGCGTCCAGACGATGCAAACTGAAGACCAGAAAAATAAAGATGATCAAGATGGACAAGATATGCATGCTCTTCTCCAAAAAATGTATCAGGTGGAGTGGGACGGCATCAAGGAATACAAAGATAAAGACCTGAAAGATGATAACCTTGAAAAAGACGTCCACGAATATGTCAAAATCGTTGAGGAGATTAATCAAACGCTCGATGGAGAATTCAACCTTGAAAAAAATAAAAAATTCAATGAGCTCTACAAACAACGCGTTGATTTATTAAAGAAAATTAACCAAGATTCGAGAGCAACCATCCCGAATGATCAAATCGAAGATATTCAAACCAATGATAAAGCTATTGCGGAATATGAAGCTTACGCTGAGAAGCAAGAAAAAGCTGCCGAAACCTTCCAAGAAGATTTGAATAATATGACACTAGAGGTACAGAAACAGCCGACCCAAGCTGATCCAACGGTTACATTTGGTGGACAATTGACAAACAGCTCAGATATGGTGATCAAGAATATTCAACTCGTCTTCCAATTTAATAATGCCAATGAAGACGTATTAGATGAACAGCCTGTGGACATTGAGCGTTTGAATCCTGGCGAAACCACAGATTTTGCGATCACTACTGCAACACTCGACTACGACCACATGGCCATCGATATCAAGGATAAACTTTCAATCGAAAATCCTGATGAAGAAAACAACAATAACGAATAATTCTATAATAAAACAGTCGCTCAAATACACTGAGCGACTGTTTTGTTTTAAGCTCTTGGAAAGCTATTGTTATATACTTCTTTAAGATGTTTGGACTGAATGTGTGTATAAATCTGTGTCGTTGAGATGTCCGCATGCCCTAATAACTCCTGCACCACACGTAAATCAGCACCGTGCTCGAGTAAATGTGTTGCAAAGGAATGTCTGAGCGTATGGGGACTGATATTTTTTGTAATACCTGCTGATTGAATATCTCGTTTCAGATTTTTCCACAACCCTTGTCTACTCAACTTACTCCCACGATTATTGACAAATAAGTAATCATCCGGTTCGGGCATGGTTTCTTTAGTGAGCGCTGGACGACCTTCAGCAAGGTAGCGCACAATCCAATCTGACGCAATTTCGCCAATTGGAATAATACGCTCTTTGTTCCCTTTTCCGATTGTCTGAATAAAGCCCAACTCACTATGCACATCGGACAATTTAATATGAATCACTTCACTCACACGCATTCCTGTCGCATACATAACCTCGAGAATCGTTCGGTTGCGTAACCCGAGCGGTGTCTGAAGGTCAGGGACATCAAATAGCCGATCAATCTCAGACTCTGTCAGCACTTCTGGCAGTTTTTTATTTGCTTTAGGGAGCGCAACCATACGCATAGGATTCTCATCTATAATACCTTCAACCTTCAAATAACTGAAGAAATGACGCATCGTTGAGATAAAATGGGTAATCGATGATACCGCTCGTCCCTTCTGATTCATTTGTTTCAAAATTTCACGAATAAAGTCATCCGTAACGTCTTGGAGCTGTTGAATACCTGCTTTCTTCATCGCCTGCTGAAGATTTTTAATATCGTTATGATAGCTCGCAATGGTATTCTCTGATAGTCCACTTTCTACGCGTAATGTAGTCAGAAATTCTATAATGAGCTCTTCGTCAGTCATTGAGCACAATACCTTCCTCTGTCTGCATGACTAATCGTTCCTTGAGTAAATGACCGAGCGCACGTTTAAACTGTCCCTTACTAATGCCGAAGTATGCACGGATATCGTCCGGATTGCTCTTGTCATTGAATGGCAATTGATGGTTTGGTCGACGTTTCAGGTTCATCAAAATCATCTGAGCATCTTCACCGATACGTTCATGGGCGAGTGGCTTTAATGATAGATTAAAGTTCTTATTCTGCCCAATCCCAATCACACGCCCCTTCACAGATTCCCCGAGACGTGGTGATTGTTGATATTCACTCTCATGAATAAACGCGCGATGGTATAGCTTCGTAATGACGTGTACACCAGACATTCCTACGCGGTAAACACGACCTTCGATTTCATTATTTTGGAAATTTCCTTTTTGGCGAGGCACGCTTTTAGTAATTTCCTCAAAAATACGTTCTTCCGCTGGCACCGCCCATAAACGTTCTTTTTTATCGACAGATAGTTTAACGAATAATTTGTCACCAGGTTTTGGCCATAAATAGCGATCTTCTGGTAAATGATCAAAAGAAACCGCAATATCTTTATCTGATAAACCGATTGATACAAACACGCCGAGTTTGGGTTGTACAGACACCACTTCTGCCCAATCGTACTGATGTTGACGTACCGTTGGCAAGTTAGTCGTCATACGGCGTTTGTCGGATGTATTCGTATAAATAAATCCCTCAACAAAATCACCGACTTGATACTCACCTTCTTGTTTTGATAGTGCATATGTCAATTGGTGATATTGAACGAAGTAATTCTTCGCATTTTCGTCGCTGACGCGTCCAATCACAACTGCGCCAATTTCTTGATTTAACATATCTGTTAACTCCTAATCTCCATAAACTTCATCCGTGGCATTCTCAGGCACTTCGATATCACTAACCGCTTCGCCTTCTCGCGTATAAAACGTCACTTGCGGCTGTTGATTTTCTTCCCAATCAATAATTGCATACGTTGGCTCTTGGAAATGACCGCGCGGTTGACTGATACTTCCAGGATTAATACACCAGATATCATCGATATACTCTTGAGTCGTGATATGAATATGACCGAATAGAGCGATCTGTGCACCTGCCTGTTTGGCCGCTTTCGCTAAAATTTGGCGATCATTTCGCACATTGTATAAGTGGCCATGCGTCATGAAAATCTTGCCCTCAGGCGTATCAATCATCAGTGTTTCTGGATATGGATAGAAGTCCACATTGCCTGTCACCACATCAAAATGTTCCCAAATCTCATCGCTATCTTTCAATTGCGAATCACCGAGATGCAACATACGATCAACATGTGCTTCTTCACGCGCAACAATCGTTTCTAAAATCGCGCGATCTCCATGATTATCGCTAACAACTAAAATTTTGCTCATAGCTGTAGTTCCCCTTTCTCAAGATCCAAAGCCAGCATTTTCATTACTTGTCCGCGATGGCTGATTGCATCCTTGATTTCTGGTTCTAATTCTGCAACTGTTTGATCGTATTCTGGCACATAAAACAACGGATCATAACCAAAACCATTATCGCCATGCGGTTCGGTTAAAATACGCCCTTCCCAGGTAGCTTCATAAGTCTTAATACGTTCACCGGAGGCATTGCTGACCACTAGATCACAAGTATAATGTGCCGTACGTTCAGTTTCCGGCACATCTTCAAGCTCTTTTAATAATTTTTGATTATTTGATTCATCATTTTTATCGAGTCCTGCATAACGCGCCGAATAGATGCCTGGTCTTCCCGCCAATGCATCGACAGAAATACCGGAATCATCCGCTAGTACTGGACAGTTCAACGCCTTGGCAATAGTTGTAGCTTTTAATGTCGCATTTTCTAAAAATGTTTCCCCAGTCTCTTCAACATCAGGAATTTCAGGATGATCGAGTAAGGTTTCAACGGTATAGCCGATCGCTTGAAATAGCGCTTTAAACTCACGTGCTTTTCCAGGATTACGTGTAGCAATAACAACTTTTCTCATTCGTGATTAACCTCTTTTCAACAAATCAATAGGAACCGTCTCCACAGAAATAGCTCGCCCTAGCCATGCTGATCCAACCTCTGCCATCGCCTGTGCTTCACCTGTCGTATAGAAGCGTGTGGGTTGTGAATCGTTATCTGCAGCATAGGAATCTTCTTTTGCTAACCGGTGCACCACTTCATCCACAGAAGCCCGTCCAGCATCGACAAGTGTGACTGCCGATCCAAGGAATGCTTGAATTTGATCTTCTAAAATTGGAAAATGTGTACACCCTAGAATAACAGTATCTGGTTGTAATTCACGAATCGGTGTGAATAATGTTTTGATCGCTTGATCAATTTCTTCAGTTGTTGTCTCTGGATTCTCAATAAGCGGTACTAGCGGCGAACATGAGCGTTCAAAAATATTTAGCTGTGCATCCGCTTCGCGCAATTTATTCCCATAGCAGTCTGATCGAACCGTTGCTTCTGTTGCCGTGACTACCACACGCCCTTTGGTGACGTCGAGCGTTTTAGAAACACCCGCATCGATCACACCGATAACAGGAATATCTAATTCCTTTTGTAAAGACTCCAAAGCTATTGCTGTCGCTGTGTTACAAGCAATTACAATCATTTTTACGTCTTTGGTAACAAGAAAATGTGCGAGCTCGTGCGTAAATTGTTTAATTTCATCTGTCGTACGCGTACCGTATGGGCAGCGACCGTTATCACCAATATAAATAAATGATTCATTAGGCAAGCGACGTTCTGCTTCTTTAAGAACGGTCAATCCTCCCACACCAGAATCAAGTATGCCGATTGGTCTCGTCATCAGCATTCGCTCCTTTTATTGATCTCTATCCCCATAAAAAAATGGGCAGTACTTACTGCCCATTTTATCACAAAACGAAAGTAATCATTAGCCGATGTGACTCGTCAAAACTTCCTTCAAGCGAGACTTATCTGTGTAACCACGAAGTGTGTCGACAACCTGACCATCTTTTTGAACAACTAATGTTGGGATAGCCATCACACCGTATTTAGCTGCAGTGTCTGGGTTTTCGTCGACATCAATCTTAGTGAATTTGATTTGGTCACCAATTTCGTCATCTAACTCTTCAAGAACTGGTGCCTGCATTTTACATGGACCACACCATGTTGCCCAGAAATCAACTAACACGACGCCGTCTTTAGTTTCTTCTGCAAATGTTTTATCTGTTAATTCTTGTACCATTGTTTAGCCTCCTTTAGCTATTTCACAAATAGTAACACTGACTTTTACATATTATACACTGATTTTAATCACAATGTCCAATCATCGGTTTAATTCAGCAATCGTTGCGCCATTGCCGCCTTGATTATGTGCCGCATAATGGAAATTCTTCACACGCTTGTTCTGTTGCAAGTAATCCTGTACACCATTTTTGATCGCACCGGTCCCAAACCCGTGGATAATGGTTACTTGACCATAGTTTGCGAGCAATGCCTGATCGATATATGTATCTAGCTGATGCATGGCATCGTTGTAACGCAGACCGCGTAAATCAATTTCTGGTTTCACTTTTTTGGACTGCGATGCACGCACACTCGCTTTATGTGGTTTGTCCTTCTTGGATGGGATATACTTCAACTCATCCGTTGACAGTTGCATCTTAAGCATCCCCATCTGCACAACCCATTCTTTGCCATTTTCACGCGATTCAACCAACGTTCCTGTCTGACCGTATGGGATCACATCGACTTGATCTCCTTTTTGGAATTCGTGCGGTGCTTCCTGTTTCTGACGTTCACGCTTCGCTTTTTGAAGCACTTTATTATCCTTGAGACGATCTTCTTCAGTGTGTAAAGCATTCAACGATTGCTGTTTATCAATCATTTCGTGCTCTTTAATCGGTTGCTCATTTGGACGTTCGCGTTGCCATTCGCGAATTTCACCGATAATTTTCGATGCTTTTTCCTTGGTGCGATCAACATATTCATTCGCTTCCTGTCGTGCCTTCTTCAGGTAGCGTTCTTTATTATTCTGAAGATCTTGATAGACATGTTGTAAATCTTTCAGCAGTTTCTCGCTCTGTTTCAGCGTGTCAGACATCTCCGCACTCTGTGCTTCATAATTAGCACGTGATTGATCCAAATCGTCGATCATATCTGCCAAATCCCGACTATTTTGATCGAGATAACCGCGTGCTTCTTCAACTAATGCGTTCTCTAATCCTAATCGCTTAGAAATATCTAACGCATTACTCTTTCCGGGTTCTCCAATCAATAGTCGATAAGTCGGTGCCAGGGTTTCTTCATCAAAGGCAACGCTCGCATTAATACTGCGCGGCTGCTCAAATGCATAAGCCTTTAATTCAGGATAATGCGTCGTCGTTGCAACCATAGCCTCACGCTGATCGAGACGATTGAGAATTGCGATACCGAGCGCTGCCCCTTCTTTTGGATCCGTTCCGGCACCAAGTTCATCAAGTAAGACCAGATCATGAGATGTTACATTCTCTAAGATGTGAATGATATTCGTCATATGTCCTGAAAATGTACTCAGGTTAGCTTCAATCGACTGCTCATCACCAATATCCGCATAAATCTCTTCAAAAATACCGATCTGACTATTTTCTTTTGCGGTGACATACATCCCCGACTGTCCCATCAACTGCAATAAACCGATTGTTTTTAACGTAATTGTCTTACCACCCGTATTCGGTCCGGTAACAATTAACATACTAAAACGATCATCGAAATAAATATCGTTTCGTACAGCTTTCTTCGCATCAAGTAGTGGATGCATTGCCTGATTAAAATGCAACTGACGACCATCTTTAGCAATCCCTGGCTTTGTCGCCTGTAGTTTTGTTGCCAGACGCATTTTGGCACGAATCATATCCAACTGCCCCAAGATTGCCGCATTTTGTGCCAATTCTTGACTATATGGTGCTACTAATTGAGAGAGTTCCCATAAAATACGTGCAATTTCTTCGCGTTCATCGTTTTTCAACCGCTGCACCTTGTCATTGAGTGACTGCACAGCCCCCGGTTCAATATATAAGGTCTGACCACTGGCACTCTGATCGTGCACTGTACCGCCTAACGCATGGCGATAGGATTGTTGCACCGGCAATACAAACCGTTCATTACGAATGGTTACAATGGCTTCCGTTAAAATATCACTATGCGCACGCATAATACGATCTAATTGTGTACGAATCTCTGCCGTCTGACGTTTAATATCGCGACGAATTGCCTGCAATTTACCACTTGCACCGTCGTATACTTTCCCATCTTCGTCAATTGCCTGTGCAATGGCACGACGAACATCCGACAATAACGTCAATGATTGACTATAGGCGCGAAGGCCTTCAACCTCTAAGGCATCAACCTTTGATTGTTTGAAAAATTTAGTCACTGCCTCACAGGTTTTCAATACTGCTAGTACCATGGCGAGCTCTTGACCACTGAGTGAGCCGTTAATATCGAGACGTTTAATAACCATCCCCAAATCACCAATTATACCGATGGGTAGCGATAGTGCTTCTTCAGAGAGTCGCATCATCTCTTCCACATCATCGAGCGCAGCGGTAATCTCTGAACGTGTCGTCAGCGGCTTCAATGCAAGCGCACGCTGTTGTCCAATGGCTGTAGTGGTTGCTTCTGCTAACTGGCCAGTGATTTTTGACCATTCTAATGTTTTAAAAATTTTAGGATTCATTCGCTGTTGCTTTCATCCCCTATCAATGCTTTTTACGTTTGGTTCGTGATAATCCTTTACCTGCATGTTTAAAAGGATCTTTCGTATTATTTGCAGTCGATTGTCGTTTTGAATGATCAGCGAGTAATGCTGCCGATGAGCCTTGGAACAAACTCCCCATAGATGATGACGTACTACTTGGGCGCTCCAACGAAACGTGCACGGGCTGTTTCTTGTTTCGAGCAGTATGGCTTGATCCTTGTGCCTGTGTCGCCGCTTGTTTTCGTGGTTCTGACACTTCAGTTTTTCTTTCAGCTTGAATCGGTTGTTCTGTTGTGCGTTTCTCCACAGCTGATAACTTGTTCTCTCGGTTATCCGATCCGTGTGCAGGCTGAACTAACTGTTTCTTCTTGAAAGCTTCTTCCAATTGTTGTGTTTTTGCCTTAAGATCTTGAATCTCTTTACGCCACTGCAGTTCTTTTTCGTGGAAGTGTCGTTCCGCATTAATCGCACGCTCACGTACCTGCTCTAATTCATAACGTTCACTCACCAAATTCAATGCAACAAGTAATGCTGTATCTTCAGTTGAAATACCTGGTTTAGCACGTGATACTTCTGATAGACGCTGATTTAATTCTTTGACAGAACGGTGAACGTACGACTGATCTTTGTCGGATAAAATCACAAATTTTCGATCATTTATTTTTTCTTGATAACGTCGTTTTACCAAAATTTCACTTCCCTCTTGATTAAAATACATTAAAAGTGTATCATAATGTGCAATGTAAGAATAGAGGTGCAGATGACAAGAGTCGCTGATGGAGCGGGAGCGTTGAAGTCAGTTAAAGGGGATTCTGCCGAAGGAGATCGGTTTGCCGAAACGGTTCTCTTGGGGCTAGGTGTAATACACCTAGAACTGTCACATAATAATGTGGAGCGCTATTCATTTCTAGCGAGGCTTTTCTAAGCTTTTTTAGTGAATACCTAATTATGACGACGAACCGCTATTCTTTACATATTTGTAAGAGTAGCGGTTTTTTGATGTCTAGGAGGAATTATTATGCTAAGAAAGATCCAACATTGGCTGACGCTATTACTTGTGGCCGCCCTATTGGTAACTGGCTTGCCAATAACAGCTTATGCGGCAGAAGCCCCAACCATTGATATTGATGAAAAAGCACTAAATGATAGTTTAGAAACCCCGGGCGTGTTGCGCGTAGGGATGGAAGCTAACTATCGTCCATATAACTGGTCACAACCGGATGAATCTGATGGTGCTGTTCCAATCGCAAATGCTGAGGGTGAATACGCTAACGGTTATGATGTGCAAATTGCAAAAATGATTGCCAATGCACTCGGTGTTAAATTAGAAGTTTATAAAATTGAATGGGATGGCCTACCACCTGCCCTCGTCTCCGGAAAGATCGATGCCATTATCGCCGGGATGTCACCAACACCAGAGCGCGAGGAACAGATCGATTTCTCAGATACGTACTACACTTCCGATCTTGTTCTCGTTACTACTCAAGATAATCCTTATGCTGATGCACAAACAATGGATGATTTTGACGGTGCGCGTGTAACGGCACAGCTTAACACCTTGCACTATGATTTAATCGATCAATTAACAGGCGTCGATAAGCAAACTGCAATGGAAGATTTCCCAGCCATGATTGCTTCTGTTTCAGCAGGTAAAATTGATGCCTATATGGCAGAACGTCCAGGAGCAATGGCTAACATCGCC
This sequence comes from Aerococcus vaginalis, assembly GCF_053762225.1. Lineage (NCBI taxonomy): Bacteria > Bacillati > Bacillota > Bacilli > Lactobacillales > Aerococcaceae > Aerococcus > Aerococcus vaginalis. Next base: position 165,654 of record NZ_JBSMYC010000004.1, on the reverse strand, counting down.
TCTAATCCAAACTTAAAAATGATTGTCTTCCCAGAAGGTGAAGGATTTGATCTCGGAGAAACATCACCAGATACTGCAGTTGGTGTACGTAAAGGTTCTGCATTGACAGGAATGATCAACCAAGTACTTGCTGACTTTACTGCTGATGATCAAAATAATGTAATGCAAGAAATGGTTGATCTAGAAGCCGCTTCTGAGAATCAAGGTTTTTGGCAACAAGTATGGGATATCGCCACAACATACCGTTGGCAATTCGCACGTGGTACAGCAAATACCATTCTCATTGCCTTGGTTTCAACCACACTCGGTTTCTTGATTGGTTTAATTATCGCTATCTATCGCTCCATTCCAATTACGAAACACACAAACGGTTTGATGCAATTCTTATACGGTATCGGTAATTTCCTGATGTCCTGTTATATTGAAATTTTCCGCGGTACACCAATGATGGTTCAATCCTTATTGATTTTCTACGGTTCAAAACTTTTCTTCAACATCGATATGGCATCGATGGTTGCCGCATTCTTCATCGTATCGATTAATACAGGTGCCTACTTATCTGAAGTTATTCGTGGTGGGATTTCCGGTATCGATAACGGGCAATACGAAGGGGCCAAGGCAATCGGTATGACGCACGCACAGACGATGATTCATGTCGTTCTACCACAAGCAATCAAAAATATTTTGCCTGCTATCGGTAATGAGTTCGTGATCAATATCAAGGATACCTCTGTACTGAACGTTATCGCTGTATCCGAATTATTCTTCGTCACGAAGTCTGCGGCAGGAGCTACCTACCTCACCTTCCAGACGTACTTCATCGCCTGTGTCATCTACTTCATCTTGACGTTTACAATTACGCGTCTCCTACGTTTATTGGAGAAAAAAATGAACGGTAGCGATAACTACGTGATGACATCAGATTCCACATCTACCCAGATCGATTAGAGGAGTGAGCAATATGGAAAACCAACAACCTATTTTTACGATTGATCATCTCAAGAAATCATACGGTAACCATGAAGTATTGAAAGATATCAACTTCCAAATCTTTCCAAAAGAGGTTATCAGTATTATCGGTTCATCCGGTTCTGGTAAATCCACTTTATTGCGCTGTCTAAATTTGTTAGAAGAACCTACAGATGGTGACATCCGTTATCACGAGAATTCTATTGTCAATGATGATATTAATATCAATGACTATCGAACACACGTCGGTATGGTCTTTCAGCAGTTCAATCTCTTCGAAAATATGAACGTGTTGAAGAACTGTATGGTTGGTCAAACGAAAATCTTAAAACGTTCTGAATCAGAAGCCAAAGAAATTGCTTTAAAGCATCTCGAACGTGTCGGTATGGCAGCTTATGTCGATGCTCGCCCACGACAACTCTCTGGGGGACAAAAACAGCGTGTCGCTATTGCGCGTGCACTATGCATGAATCCAGAGGTGTTACTCTTCGACGAACCAACCTCTGCATTAGATCCTGAAATGGTTGGCGAAGTGTTGAGCACGATGACTGACCTTGCGAAACAAGGATTAACCATGGTTGTTGTGACACACGAGATGGCCTTCGCTGAGGCGGTTTCTGATCGTGTTATCTTTATGGATAAAGGCGTGATTGCCGAAGTCGGCACCCCAGAACAAGTCTTCGAGCACCCTGAACATGCGCGTACCAAAGAATTCCTCAGCCGTTACCATAATCTTGCTGAGAATTAAATAAAGTATTCAAATCATATGAAAAGCGTCCGGAATGCCATCCGAACGCTTTTTTCTTTGCTCTAAATATACTTCATCACGATTAATGCTTTTTCTTAATACTAAATGCGGTTCCGATTGTCGTCATCAATAAGCCGAGTCCTAAGCCTGCTGTCTGGAAACCAGTTTGTGGTAGTGTCGCTGTTGTTCCTTTAACTTCTTCGGATGATCGTTTTGTATCCGATGCAGTGGTTTTTGATGCTATTTCAACAGATTGAGTATCATTAATTGTAACCTGTTCAGGATGACTATTGTGCGTTACCGAGATGCCCTGTGCCACGATTTCTGATGAAGTCGTATCGTCATCTACATGTTCTGTTGTTTCTTCGATAATCGTCGTAGCACTGCCTTGTTCCGGTACACGGCTATCTACTACAGTGTCATGATTAATTTTATCCATTTCCACCTTATCTGTTGTGAAATGTGGTTGTTTATCTGTAGTGTGGTCCGTACCCGCTGATTGATTAGGATCAGATGTTTCAACAGTTTCTTTATCTTCTGATTGAGAGCTTTCAGTCTGCTCATTCGTTTCTTTTTCATCTGATGATTCGTCTGATTCGTTCGTTTCTAATTGATCCGCTGTATCCTGCTTGTCAACAGATGTGTTTGTCTCAGTATTCTTATCATCATCTTCTGTGGGTACATCTACTTCTGGCGTATTTTCTTTTGACTGATCACTCTTCTTAATTGTGAAACGATCGAGTAAGGTTGTTTCATGTGCCTCACCTGTATCGAGATCACCCTTCACTTGATAAATTTCAACAGTAATCGTATCTTTTGTTACTGAAACAATATCGAATTGCTGTGCTGAACCTTCACGCCAATTATCATGCTTGTGTTGGTAACCAGTAGACGGTGATACTTCATCCATATAATCAAATAATGAACGGAAGTATACCAAATTCTTTTTTTGCTCTTCCGGTGTATCACCGAGTGCTTTGACGACTTTTGGACGCACTTCACGCAGATGTTCAAGCGAGCCATTGTAAAGATCATCATAGTTCTTCGTTCCTGCTGTGCCTGGTACAACGAATAACGTCCCTTTAGTATCTGTGTAGATTGGGAAACCATCTTCATCCGTAGTGATAGTGACACTGTCATCTACTTTTGCTTTACCAAAAGCATCTGAATCATAAACGAGCGGCAAAGTACGCGAAAGTACATGATCGTGACCATTGAGTACTAAATCAACATCTAATTCATCAATAGCCTGCATTAAAGCATCACGACCGGCTGCTACATCAGTATCCTGTAAGGCATGATAAGATCCAGAGAATAGTGGCTTGTGGAAAGAAACAATAATCCAATTCGCGCCATTCTCTCGTGCTTGCTTAACATCATTTTTGAACCACTGCAATTGTTCCTGGCCGATCAATGCCCCCTCTGGATTATCCTTTTCATCTTTTTTATTATCGTTAGTATTTAAAACAATGATATGCGCACCGTTATAATCAGCAGAGTAATACGTACCACTGTTATCCGCACCGTTCGCAGCTGGTGTATTCGTGTGACCGCGGAAACGACTGATCTTTTGCTCCGCTTGTCCATATCCTGTGTCATGGTTTCCTGAGATAAAAATCTGTGGCATATTGAGGTATGAGCCCTTCGATTGTTCTAAGAGATCCAACCATTCATCTTCAACAGCAGAATCCTCAATAATATCACCTGAATGTAACGCAAAAACAGCATCTGGATTTTCTTTAAGCGCATGCGCTAATGTTTCGGCACCATAACGTGCTTCGTTATGCGCGTTTTCATTCCAATAGGCATTTTGCGTATCTGTATAATGAATGAAAGTGAATGGTGCATCTTCTTTACCAGCTGCTGTTTTGAAGGAACCAGTTGCGCTGTAACCACCTTTTTTACTTCCGACTTTGAAGTAATATTTTGTATCAGGTGCTAATCCTTCAACAGTCGCCTGATAGATGGTTTCCGGTACGCTTTGTAAGATAACATCTTCACCGCGATGACCGCGCCATTGCATATTTTGATCAGAGATATCAACGTCTAAGAAGTACCCTTTTTCACCACTTTCCGTTTTCGCTTCAAAGATCATCGCACCTTCCTTAGTACGTTCAGCATACTGGTTTTCAACAGCCAGACTATCTACTTTCACTGAAATCGCATGATCCATTTCTTCATTATCCGCAACCAGTACTTCGGCATCATCGAACTGGTCACTTGTAAACCAATTGAAAGACATCGATGACTCTGGATTTTCGTTCATGGTCGTTGTTACACGATTTGGTTCATTGCGCTTAGGTACAGGCGCTACTTCTGGTTTTTCTTTAGTAAGCGGAATTGTTTGTAAACCAATAGTAATTTCTAATTGTTCATCTTGAGGTTGAACAGCTGTCTCGTCTGTTTCAATAGTGCTATCTGCTGTTGATGGCACCATTTGTGTTTCAGAAACATTCTTTTCTTTTTGTACTTCTGTGGGTTGTTCTACCACAACTTCCGGAATCGATTGTTCTGGTGTTTCAGCTGCCTCTACAATATTATCGTGTGCCACATAAGCCGTTAACAACGAGAGCGCTACCGTTGATTGAAATAAAACATTTTTCTTCATTAAATATCCTCCTCAACATGCCATACATAACCTACATGTCGAGTGTACTGAGTCAATATAAATTTTCTGTTGATTCTATGTAAGCTTTTTGTAAAGAATACGTGAAGAAAAAACGACTGACCTTTCGTTTTGAAAGATCAGTCGTTTAAAATAATAATTTCTAGTCTTCACTGTATTTATCTTCGATTTTGCTAAACCAAAGCGAGAAAAGTGTTCCTAAGATAAACATCACGATCGCAATGAGTACCGCCGGGAAAAGTGAGAGCCCCATATCGTTAAGTCCCGCTGGTGAAAAGGCAGGGAATACAACAGTTGGGAAAATCGCCAATGACGAACCAATTACTGTTCCCAAAATGAAATGATACATCTTAGAATAAAATTTCTTCATTAAATTAAACGCTAAACGTGCAAGTAAGAGCACGCATAGGATAGCTCCGAGTGCCAGTGGGATAATAACTGAGAAATCAAAACTACTGATTCCCGCAGACATCGGTTCATATAAACCTAAGTAAATCAAGAAATTGGACGGACTCATGCCTGGTACAATAATACCGAGACCAATCAAAGCACCAGATAGCATCCATACAAAGAATCCTGGTGTTAAATTCCCAAAAATAGAATTTCCAAAGACCATTAATAGGAATAGTCCGATAGCGCTAGCGCCCATCATGATCCAGTCGCTGTTATCGCGACCTTCTTTTCCCGCTTGTCGCAATAATGATGGGAATGTTCCGGCTACAAAACCGATGAATAGACAGGTGAATAGTCCTTCATAAGCACCGAATGCTTTCTCAACAAAGAATGAGAACAGTACAATCCCGATCACAAAACCGATACCAACTGGCGTAAAGTACAACACATTCTTCACGAAGTCTTTTGTGATATGACTAAAGAATTCTAAAACACGGTCATAAATACCAAAAATAACTGCCAATACCCCACCAGATAATCCTGGCAAGATACCACCAATTCCAATCAAGGCACCTTTAACGATACGTAATATCCAATCGATCGTGCCCGACGATAGTGAATTTGATTTCAATTCACATTCCTCCTAACTTCTGTAACATTGTTCTTTATTCTATCAGACTTTTACTATGAAAGTTGTAAAAAAATTATAAGAGACAAAATACCGCACAGCAATGGGGGGGGGCTGTGCGGTATCTGTTATTGTTAGAACCTAGGAGGTCTTGTTCTTCATTTGGAGTTAGTATTTGTTGTTTTAGTGTTTATAGCTATTATTTACGTTTCTTCATGACCATTTCGAATCCGAAACTGCTCAAGAATAATCCAAGTCCTAACGGTAACATCGAAACCTCTGCACCTGTTTATGGTAATTCTGTCACATTATCAGAAGCTCGCATTGCAGCTGGGGAGTTTTGTGGGCTCATTGCTGCTTGTGCCACAACACCATTTGATACAAACAATAAGCTGGCGGATACTGCAACAGACGCGACACCAACTGATAGACGCTTAATTGCGTATCGGTAAACACGTCTAGCTTCGCGCTCACGCAAAGCTTTGAAATTATTTTTCCAACCATAATAAAACCTCCCTTGTTTTTCTCTGGATCAAATTCCAGAACACCAATTTTATACCACAGCCTTTTTATGACGCGCAACTGCCCAAAATCTAATTTTTCTTAATTTTTATACAACTCGTTATATATTTATTTTTCATCAAATAATATACAACAATCTGTATAATATGAAGAAAACGGCCCATCAAGTAGTCTGATGGACCGTTTTTTCGCTATTTTTAAAGAATTTATTAAGATTTAAATTTAGCGCGCACCGCCGCCAGCGCCGCCTCCAAATGAGCCGCCACCGCCACCGAAACTGGTACCGCCTCCAAAGCCTCCACTTGCAGCTTGTGAGATTGATTCAGTGGCTTGAACAGTGTAAGTATCATTAATGATGTTAGACCAGATATAGTAATCGACAAAATCAAAGGAACGTCCACTACCGACGAATACTGATTCTTCAATCAGTTGCGGATTGATACTTTCGAATTCCTTTTGAACTTCTTCCGCAATACCTAATGCAGCAGCGTAGATCAATAGTTGATCCCAAAGTTTCACCTCATTGACTTCGCGTTCATTCAGTAACGAAAAATCTTTCAGATAGTTATAGAATTGTACCCAGTAATCCCGAACTTTCAGGCCCTGTGCATTCAGCGGTGTTGAAATTTTCATATTTGCAAGTGCTAAGTCAGGCGAAGCATCATCTTTTACTTTTTTACGCGATGCGCGCAGATTTTCTTCACGAACATATGCATTACTCGTTCGTTTAATCTCTTCTAGATAATCTTTTAACGCTCTCCAATGTTTTTTAGAGAACTTTTTGAGCTGCTTTTTAGTGATATAGTCGCCAGCATTCTTAGACTGATATTCATCAGCTGCATCCTTTAAGAATGTCCATAGCTCATAGACAGGTCCAGGTGGCGACTGTTTATCACGATTCAGTGCTAGAACAGGCTTATCCTTATTATCTCTCATCACTGTCAAATAATCGTCCTTGGCTAACAGGAGTATCCCTGTCGAGAAATAATTGGATTCCAAATCTTCAACAGATAGGTCCTGTAAAAAGGCAAAACCATCATAGACATCCGGTACAGGGAGATCACGATAGTACGTTCCCGACATGTCTTTTGAAGCCTCTTTGAGTGTTGGATAGTACTTTTTGAGCGCCTTATGCTGTTTGTAGGATTCCCGTATAAACACAATCGCGCCTATTCCTGCGACACCACCGACTACACCAAAAATACCGAGCATAATCTTATCTGTACGCTCTTCCTGTTTGGATTTACGCATCTCACCACCATCACTTACTGTTTTTCCTTCTTCGTAGTCCTCCATGCGATAGCTACTACCTTCAAAAGCTCCCTGCGCATACTCATCAAATGAACGATCCATCATTAATGGATTAGTGAACGTTCCAGATGGTATTTTAATTAGAAGTACGCCTTTGCCGTCATCACGCATCGATTCAGTCGTTTCTGCTCTAATAGCACCATCCACAAAGCTAGTCTTTCCCTCAAAACCAAATCCCCATACACGATAACCATCTTCTGAACGCATCGACTGATTTGATCGTGTAATGTGAATCGTAAAATGTTCTGGTGGTACAGCCAATTCCTCGTTAATAAACTGCCAAAAAATCATCTGTTCATTGGTTGTTGTCTGCATCACAAACGGCGATATTTGATAACTGATATCATACGTATGATGCCCATAGGCTGTGATTCCCCAGTTCAATTCATCATCAGTCGTATTCCGACCGTATGTTCCTGCCTTATCTTTAAAGTCACCTTCAATATCCCAATCAGGAACATAAGTTAATGGTTTACCGTCCATTTTCACAGTATAGTTTTCTAATTGTTCGCCATCAGGTAATTGCAGTGTTTTATAAATCTCCGTCCCTTCATTAACCGTCATATCCCATTTCTCATGAATCATAGCGCTTCCATCATCTGACAGAGAGACAGAAACATCGATCGAATGAATCGTTTGATCGATTGCTCCTTTAACATGAATCGGAAAAGTGAGAATGAGCGTGAATGTCATTAACACCGCTAATATATACGGTTTAATTGTTTTTCTTTGTGCGTTCATCACGCTTCCTCCTTCAGACTCAACACCTTACCACTGTGGCATATTGCTTTTATTCTCAGTGTTTTCAAAGTAAGCTTTTTCACTGAATCCAGTCATTCCCGCAATGATTGATGTTGGAAAGACTTTAATTTCGCGGTTGAAACGTGTCACTGTATCGTTATAAATCATACGAGATTGACGAACATTGTTTTCATATTGATTCACATTTTTCATCGTATCTTGATAGACACTTGATGCTTTTAAATCCGGATATTGTTCCGCAACAATATTAATGTGGCGCATCGCATTTTGGAATGCTTGGCTATCCGCCTCAACCTCCTTAGCGGACGCTTCTTTGGTAATGCCCGTACGTCCTTTAACAATGGCCATCATCGTGTCGTATTCATGCTGTTGATAGTTCTTAGTAGCTTGGATTAAGTTGGTCAACGCATCCCAACGTGATTCAACCTGTGCTGAAATCTGCGCCATACCATTCGCCACACGTTCTTGTAGGCCGATCAATCGGTTATAAGCACGAATCCCCCAAATCACAATCACTACAACTAAAACAACAATAATTCCTAAGATAATCCACCCTGTCATTATACTTCCTCCTCTGATTTTTCAAATGATTCGATAGCTGTTACTGTCGCCGTATCATCATAGACTTCAAATGTCACATTAAAATCTTTATAGCGCATGCCGAAGTGATGTTTGGTTGCTTTTTGAACAGCAGGTCTCGGATCACCCGCTAAGATCGCCGTAAGTTCGTTTTGTTCATCTTCCGTCAGTTGCTGCATTGATACGTCTTCTCTAAAACTAACCGTCAACTGGTTAAAAGGTACTAATGTAATAAACCCAGCGTTGGCAGCAGGAAACGCATCGGCCTCCGGTGAATAAGGTTTAATATCATAAATAGGCGTGCCATCCACTTGATCGACGCCTGAAACAATTAATGTCGTTCCTCGTTCTTTATCGTATTCAACGTCTACGAGTTTGACGCACGTCATTCCAATTGGATTAGGTCGAAATGGCGAACGTGAGGCAAAAACACCGATCGTTTCATTACCACCTAATCGTGGTGGTCGCACAGTCGGTTTCGTTTTTCTAGCGTCAACAAGTGAAAATCCCCACAGTAACCATAAGCGTTCAAACTGATCAATCCCTTTTTGATAGGCTTTTTCTCGGTACTTAGGTTCAAACACAATACGCCCCTTCACATCTGGGATCACCGCTCCCTGTCTCGGAATACCGAACTTTTCTTTGAACGGCGTTTCGATATGTGCGATCGGTTGTATTTCCATATTTTGCTCCTTCTAAAAAATCGCCACTGAGTCCTCAGTAGCGATTTTTGGTTTTCAACATATTCATCGTATCATATTAGCCTGGAAACGGTACGACTGTTCCTGAAATGACATCCATTTCCATAAACTGATCTGTAGTCAGATCGTATTCATAAATTCCCATAAGGTGGCCAATAGTACCATCCGGGTTATCTTGACGTGCTTCTACACGAATAGTGTGATCATCAATCCAACTCGTCATTGTATAAATACCTTGTTCATTAGGAAAACGAACAGGTTTCACACGTGCAAAAAATTGCTCACTAGCCACTGTTTTAAAATTCTGTGCTTCCTTTTCAATAGGCGCTTGCGGTGCTACTTGGGCAGGTGCTTTTTCAACGATTTGCTGCTCTGTCGCAGGTTCCTGTTGTTCGGTAATTACTGGTGTATCAGTATGCGGAACTTCAACTGTTGCCACCGGTTGTTGAACAGTCTCTTCTGGTATTTGCGTCGCAGCATCTTTTTCTACATTTGTCTGCTGTTCATCAATGGTTACTTCAGGAGTAGTATCATTTTGAACACGTACTTCTGGTTTTACAGTTTTTTCTTCCTTCTGATTGATTTTCGTTGGCATTGCCTTTGCATAGCTGACACCTACATGGCCTTTTGGAGTATTTAACGCACAGCCAACTAATAGTGCCCCTGCAGTCAATACTGTCATTCCACATGTTACAAGTTTAGCCGTTGCTTTCATTATGATTACTCCTCTCTTATTCCTCAATTTAAGTATAACACGCTTTGAAACATATTTGTAATATTTAAGAAACAATAAAGTAATCTTAACGAAAAATTAAAAGGTTTTCAGCAATAAAAAACGCCACGACCTTCCAAGTCGCAGCGCTTTTGTTATGAATATATTGTTAGTGTGTTGAATAAGGGATTAGTGACGTTTCTTGAATGCAAAGGCAGAACCTATGCTCGTAAACAATACTCCCAAGCCTAATCCAGCAGTTGCTAAACCAGTTTGTGGTAATTTATCAGTCGTTGTTTCAGCTGTTGCTTGTTCACCTTGACTTGCCGTTGTATTATCTGTTGTTTCAGCTTTCACGGTCGTTTCTGAGGTATTTACCTCTTGTTCATCACCTTCTGGTACCTCTTCTATCTCAATAGATTCAGTATCATCAAGCTGTTCTTCGTGAATTTCGGCATCCTCTTCATGATTTCTTTAGCTTATTCAGTACCGTTCAAACCGAAGGAGTAACCTTGACCGACCCAAGCCACGTCAGTCTTCAAGATACGAACACCTGCGTCACGAACTTCAGAAATTAAGTCACGTTGCAATAATGGTTCAAGACCATCTACCGGCTTCAAGTCGGACTGTGTCCAGAGACCGGTTTCGACCCCATATTGTTTCGCCTATTCACTAAACTCAGCTAAGTTTTGGATGTTGCCTGCTAGTGAATCGGTTTGACCATATGCAGCACCGTAAACGTCGTTAACGAGAATCTAACCGAGTGGCATGTCGTGATCTTTGTAACGAAGAACTACAGCACGTGCTGTAAATGCGAAATCTTCATCTTCTGGATCACCATTCAACGTTTCACGGAACGCACCTTTCTTCTGTGCGTCGCTCAACTTCGCGAAGGAGTCCGGTTGATATTCTTTGTACCATCCACCTTTTTCTTCAAAGTAAACAGCACCACTCGTACCTTCCTTAACAGGTACCCAGTAGTCACGGTTGTAGGCATTCAAATGTCCTTGATAATGCGCAAATTCTGGAAGCACAACTGGTGCACCGGTCACTTCATAGTAAGATTTGATGATATCTGCCGGTTTATCACCAACAATGTAGAACGCGTCGAAACGGTCTTCCCAGTGTGTGGTTTTCACTGTATTTGCAATCGTTTTCTCGAAGTCATAACGTCCCACCGCAAAGGTATTACGCAATACCCCGTAACCGTCTGTTGACCAGTAGAATGGGTTTGGAGATGCGACCCCACCGTCTACCCAGTTGTTGGAGTTAGTAATTTCAATACTCTGTCCTTTGTGCGTGAAACGACCATTCTGTGTCCCACCACCAAAGTATTGACTATCTGTATCAGATTTGAGGAACTGTGAAACCTGCGCATTATTGCCCTTATGAATGTACATTAGGTCCACTTCTTCAAGAACGATTTCACCTGTCACTTTATTGACGAGGCTCCTTGTGTCCAATTCAACCGCAATAGCATCAGTAGACAACTGAACAGTCTGTTCGGTTTGTTGCAAGTTAACCTTGATTGAATCAAAGTCTTCTAATGGTGCCACTGCAATATTTGCTGGACGCGAGCTCTTACGATCATCCTGAAGGAAGTCTGGGAAAACACCAGCTGGATCTACTTGATAACGAATAATATTATCGCTGTAGAAGTCCATGCGTCCTTTTTCACCAGTTGTGTATTCAATTTCAAACTGGTTATCCGCAATCTGCTCAATAGCCTTAATACCGCCTAAGCGATCAGGTTGTACAGTTGGCGCTTCTTCCTCTTCTTCTGGTTCAGTTTCCGGTTCAACAGCTGGTTTTTCTTCAGAATCATCATCCTTTTCGATGCCTTCGTCGACTTTACCTTCTTCATCCACTTTATCGCCATCCGTCTCATCTGCTTCATTCGCATACAGTGAACGTGAAGGTTCAGTGGTTTCTTCCTCCACTGCTGGAACTTCTTCAATGTCTGCTACTGATTTCTCAGAACATTTGCTATCATCACTATTGAATAAGCTGCCATCAAATTCTTCAACAACTTCTACAGAATCTGTCAAAACAGATGGTGCGACGCCGCCCATTAAGAACGTCGTCAAAGCCACAGAAGCTACGCCGAATGATAATTTACGCAAACCATAAGTCTATCGCTTATCTAACTGCTTTTCAGCTAATAGATTGCGATTACGCTTACTTACCATGTCATTCCTCCCAAAAATATCTAACCTTCATAAATAAACAAACAACATAACAATAAAAAATGAAACCTCATAATGAAAACGCTTCATTTAGTATATTATATTGTATAATCTATAAAAGTGAAGTCTATAACAAGAAATTTTGTTTTTTTGTCAAGTTTAATGTTCTTTAACCGGTTACAACTTGACCTTATATTCTTTTTTAGGTAAATTATGAGTGTACCAATCTGAAGTGTTCGTGGTTTTTTAATGTGCTGACCGAACAACTTTATTAACGGGATCTGCGAATTTCGATGGCGACTATGCCTCTAATGGAAGTGGACAGTCAAAGTCGAATACTGGAACCCACCTGCTAAATCGCGGGTTCAGACAATTGATCTCCCACGGCACATTCTGGAGAGGTACATAAAAATAACTTTTATTTTTTAGGCTTGGCTTTGAGTAGTCAAGCTTTTTTTGTTGTTTTTGTATTAAAGCGCTTGACAATTCAAAACAATACAATTATGATAGTTAACGAACTTAAAGATATTAAACGATGAAGAGAAGAGTAGTCGTCTGTTAGCTTTACAGAGAGTCCGGATTGGTTAGAACGGATAAGTATAAATAGGCGATGAAGATGAGCTCTGAGTATTCTGTATTGTTCACGCAGTACAGACGGATTGCGACCGTTAACACGCCAGGTTTCGAAGTATTCTCATGCTTCGGTACTGTTGAGGTTGCTGTTGTGAGACAGCAACGAATCCAGGGTGGTAACACGATCAGCGTCGTCCCTTTGCGAAAGCAAGGGGCGGCGCTTTTTTATTTGGTTAATTGGAGGTTTTAATTATGCAAACCATTTCAAACTTACAACAATCTCATTTACAACGTGTGATTTTAAAAGGAAAACATTACGACCTCACACATACTGTGCCGCGTACGAGTGAGCGCTTTGATACACTCAAAACAGATGACTACGACGGCGCCCGTTACAGCACGCACGTCGATATCCCTGTTTGCTATACACCTGGAGAAGATTCACTCGAAAGCATCGATCTCAATCAATTTATCCTCCCCCTCTACGTATTGCATCTAGAGAATGAAGCTGCTAATGATGCAGATTTTGAAGTGACACCAGAAATCATTCAAGATTACGAAGCAAAGAACGGCCGTATTCCAGATCATTCGTTTGTTGCGTTCTCTTCCAATTGGTCACAGCTTGCAGGAGGAAAGAAACTATTCCTGAACCAGGATGCGGATGGTATTTCGCATACGCCAGGTTGGTCAAAAGCAGCATTAGAATTTTTAAATAACGAACGCCAAGTCACAGCGATTGGGCATGAAACATTACACACAGACAGTGGCAAACACTTAGCAAGTGAAGGACATGCTGATGCAGAAAATTATTGGCTCACGCAAAATAACTATCAGGTCGAAGTCTTAAATAACCTGAAGAAATTACCGACAACTGGTGGTATCATCTTCGTCAGTCCCGTGAATATCAATACTGAACACGGTTATTCTGCGCGTGTTTACGCTATTGCCTAAGAGGTGCCTCCATGGTAATAACAAATATTAATAAAACAAAAAAAAATCTCCGACCATGATTAGATCGGAGATTTTATTTAGATTTTTACTCAAAAACTTAGAAGTGTACGTTAACTTCCTTTGGTGTCGTTTCAGATAGAATTTGACCGTTGTGAATGGAATACAAGACCTCACTACGTTCATTTAAGGTATTGTAGAAGTCTTTCTGATTGAAGATAATCAAGTTCGCTGGTTTGCCCTCTTCGATGCCGTAATGATCCGTGATATGCAATGCTTTTGCTGCATTCGTGGTCACGAATTGGTAACTGTTTTGAATATCTGTATATCCCATCATCTGGTCAACGTGCAATCCCATATGTACCACTTCCAACATATTACCGTTTCCAAGTGGGTACCATGGGTCACGAATGTCGTCGTGGCCAAATGCGACGTTATTACCATTTGCTAATAATGGCTGTACACGCGTCATTCCACGGCGTTTTGGATAATTGTCGATACGTCCTTGAAGATGAATATTAACCAGTGGATTAGCACTAAAGTTAATATCTGCCATCTTCAATAAACGCATTAATTTCATAACGTATGCATCATTGTAGCTATGCATTGCTGTCGTATGTGAAGCTGTCACACGATCTTTTAATCCTGTTTCGTACGCTAAGGTGGCGAGTGTTTCCAATCCGCGTGATTGACCATCATCAATTTCATCACAGTGTGCATCCACTAGGCGATCATATTTTACAGCGAGGTCAATCGCTTCATGTAAAGACTGTACACTGTATTCACGAGTGAATTCGTAGTGAGGGATTGCTCCGACAGCATCAGCACCCATCTTCAACGATTCTTCCAATAATTCTTTCCCGTTTGGATAACTCAAAATCCCTTCCTGTGGGAAAGCAACAATTTGGAGTTCAACTTTATCTTTAATCTCCTCACGCAATTCAATCATTGCTTCCATCGCTGTTAATTTTGGATCAGTAGAATCAACGTGCGAACGAATAAATTGAATCCCGTTAGAAACTTGTTTTTTAATTGTTTTGAGTGCGCGTTCTTTAACATCCTGCTTTGTCAATTTTTCTTTGCGCAACGCCCATGTTTCAATTCCCTCAAATAACGTTCCAGATTCATTCCACTTTGGATCCCCTGCTGTTTGTGTTGTATCCAAGTGAACATGCGGATCAATGAATGGTGGTAAGACGAGTTTATCTGTCGCATCGATCACTTCTTCATCAGCAGATACTTCGATATTTTCGGCAATTTTAGTGATTTTACCATCAACGATCAAAATATCTTGGCGCGTTTGATTGTTTTCGATATGTGCATTTTTAATTAACATATGTGGTTCCCTTTCTACTTAATCCCATAAACCTTCAATAATCATACTCACCAGCAATGCATTCACGGACGGAATACCGAATGGCACCGCTAACCCAATGACAATCCCGGCGATTGCTGCGATAACTGCTTTAATATTCCAGGTAGCCATTGCGGTCTGTGTACCATGATTGCGGTGTTTCAAGTAATGCATGATGATGACCCCTCCGACTGGTGGAATCATGGTGCTCAACACATTGAGATAGCCCACAAAATGATTATTGAGATAGATTGCTAAAAGTGTTCCGATTGTTCCAGATGCAATGGTCATTGCGGTACGTTTTGCATGTGTCACGTTAGCGAGTGATAATCCTGATGTATAGAGCGCATTATTATTCGTTGACCAGATGTTGAGGCCGAGCGAAAGCACCGCTGGAATCGCCAATCCTTGCAGAATCAGCACGTCAAAGATATCCGGCTTTCCGAAGACACTGGCACCGACTGCGCCGAAGAGGAACATCAATGTGTTACCGAGGAAGAAGGCAATGACTGTTGCCACCACAGCAATTTTAGTTGTTTTTGCAAAGCGTGTGAAGTTAGGCGTTGCTGTTCCCCCACTAATAAAACTACCGATAACAATGCTCAAAGCGCTCGTTAGCGTCAATGTACTCGTTGTCGTGCTGTTCATGACGGCGCTCACGCCTCCTGCTGTCTCAACGGAGAGATACATGGAATAGAATCCTAAGATAGTGATCAAAGGCACAGCGACTGTCCCAAAGAAAGATAAGGATTTGATGCCATATACAGCGGTTAACGTCATTAAGCTGCCAACGATTAATACGAGTAAATAACTATTCACATTGAATAAGTCAGAGACAGGTAAAGCAAACATGGCCACCCCGACACCGAACCAACCGAGCTGTGTGAGGCCGACGAGCAATGAAGCGATCAACGCCCCCTTTTCGCCAAAAGCGCGCTGTGCCAATTCATCGAGTGTCTCGCCGGTTTTCTGACCGATATGTGCTAAGAGTCCGGTATAAACCGCTAAAAATAAATTTCCGAGTGTGATAGCGATTAAAAACTTTGGAAAGGTTAACCCTAATCCGAGTGTCCCACCTGCTGTCATGGATGGTGAGAAATAAGTGAAACCTACCATCACTGATAACATGGCGAGAAAGCCTTTCGAGTGCGTGGTTTCTGTTGTTTGCGTCACTGCTTCTTGCTCAACATCTGTTTTTGTTAATTCCAAATAAAAAACCTCCCAATCAGCGATCGCTAGACTATGATGACCACTGATTGACAGGTAAAAGGCATAATCATACTGTCAGTTGTGCGCCATCTTTGTCACCTCACGGGATGACATTTAAAGATCGCTAGACACTATTTTATTTAATTTATAAGAATTTTCAAGACTTAATTCGAATTAATCGTGATTTAATTGCTCCCAATGATCGTCTTTAGAGAGTTTTTTATCCATATCGAGCACTTCGACGGTGGTATCCACGTAATAATCGCCATGGCCTTCATAGCCTGATTTTTCATAGAACTCTACCGCATCTTTTACAGCATGTAATAAAATGCGATGACGATCATGGTCAAGGGTTACTTTTTCAGCGAATTTTAAAAGTGCCTGACCAATACCAGAGCCCTGTTGGCCGTCAACAATCGATAAACGACTGAGGAAATACGTATCACCATCTAAGTCCTCTTCGGCACTTAGACGCGCAGTACCTAATGCTTTTTCATCATCGAGTGCTAAAAGATAAACATATTTTGAGTTAATATCTTCAAGTTTTTCATCAAATTCTTCATGCATGGATGGAGAATGTCCCATAAATTCAGTCTGCTGACGCACTTCAAATACTAATGCGAGCTGCCAAACTTCGGTGACTTCAATAATCTTCATCTGATCTCTCCATTTCTTCAATTCTAATTCCTAATAATGTATTATTTTATCCAAAACATGAGAAATGTCATCTATAATGCTCAATCTTTCCATTTGCAATTTTCACATACTAGTAGTAGAATTAGTGTCGCTAGATTTTCTAGCCAAACTGAATAAGGAGAGTGAAAGTAAAATGTTTAGTTTCATCTGGACACTTATTGTCGGTGCAATTATCGGTGCTATCGCTGGTGCATTAACTAACCGCGGTGGTAACGGATTTATTTGGAATATTGTTGCCGGTTTAGTTGGTTCTTGGCTCGGTACCATGTTATTTGGTAACTTCGGTCCATCCGTTGCCGGCATGGCACTTATCCCATCAATTATTGGGGCAGTCATCTTAGTATTGGTGGCTTCATGGTTTGTGTCACGACAAGGTAAATAAGACTTTTAATTAAGCAAAAAGAAAAGCAGTCGACAATCAATGTCGGCTGCTTTTTTGTTATTCACACGATGTATTCAAATTAACGAATCACACGTTTTGGTGTCATGAAGGTGGTAATCGTCAATGCGATTAAACGGATAATCGTGAAGATGACCATACCGATCACACCAATCACCAAGAGGTACGCTGGTAATCCGAGTACGTTTGTGGCGTTTTTGAAAATCGCATCGAGGAAGTTACTCTGGAATGAACCGAGTAAGTTAGCGGATACTTGGTACACATAAATCCCTGCGAATAGGAACATTCCTGCCTCAACAAACGCTGCAATCATACCGATGATTTGCATGATTTTTGATTTGAATAAGCTGAAGAACGCAACAATCACTGGAATTACTAATAACGTGTAGCTCAAAATGCGAATAATGAGTGGCGATTGTCCTGCTGTACCACCGAATAAGGTTTTCGCCGATTCAACATATTCCGCAATCTGACTCAACTGGTCCATGCCTTGGAATAAACTCAAGTTAGATTGTTGAATGAAGCCCATACCGAGTACACCATAAATCGCCATTGCAGCGAAAATCAATACAATAATAGCCAAAATAATCGCTGATTTAGAACGTTTACGCTTAACAGTACGTGGTCCTTCATGTTTTGGACGACCGAGCTCATCAATATTGTCTTCCGTCGCCACAGTGATTGAGTTCATTTCTTTTAAACGATCGCGCACATATTTACGGTCTGCACCGGATACTGAATTATCCTGACTATCTACTTCACGTGCGGTAATCATATCCGCATTATTTAATTGTCGTTTACCACGGCCGACTGTTGCATGTGGCGCTGGGTGTTTTTTTCTTGCCATTAACTGCCAATCCTTTCTCTAAAATTACTATTCATCCACTATATCAAAGTTTTTCCATCCAATGTAGTCACCATCATGGAGAATTTCACCATCTGGCGTCGAAATCGTATAATTGCTATCGACAATAAAAGTAGAGGCCCCATTCGTTACCGCAATTTCGCCCGGTTTGGAGAGTGCTTGATCAATCTCAAATGCCATAGGTTGACCTACTGCACCTCTACCTAGAATTTGGAAATTCTTCACTAAATTGACGGCAACTCCATCTGTCAATGCAAAATCTTGACCATCAGGTTCTTCAAAATATGGTGGGACTGTACCGTCTCCCGTCCAATCCTCATTCATTCGCTGCTTCAATTCATCCAAAATTGCTGCATAAGTCACTAATGTCCGTAGAATCGGTTGATACCGACTGTAACTCTTCATGATGGTCTGGGCATCTTTCGTCTGATCAGTTTCCAGATTTGTTACACCTGATTCATCTGCACTGAAACGTTTCGCCTCGCCACTCTCTGTATTCAAGAAACCATAGATATTATCATTCACTGTCAAAGCAACATCCTTGGTCCATTCAGCATGTGGATAGCCGCCACCTTTCGTGGCTTCAATATACTTCGTGAGTGCCATTTCGCCTGGGGTTAACTGCCCACTTTCCGCTTCAGGTACAATCATTGTGAATTGACCTTTATAGAGCGCTGAGATAAAGCTCAAATACGCATCGCGTGTTGCAGTGACTTTTGCCTCTGCTTGATCAAACGCTTCTGGATTCTCATCGTAACGCGCCATCAAATCGGCCTCGCTGATTTCAATTTGTTCCGGCTGTGCCTCACTCACACCATAAGCTACTCCCTGCATCGTGTCATAGCCTTGACGTTGAATTGGCACGAAACCATTCTCAGTCATGACACCATAACTCATCATCTGCATACGACTAGGTCCTTCACTCGTCAACATATAAATCTTATTATCATCCGATTTATAGAATTGAATCGCCAAATCATTTTCTGTACTCTGTTCCGGACTCTGAATCCAACCATCAGCCGCCAGCGCATCAGCATACAAAGCAACTTGAGTCCCCTCTGGCAAACCATCAAAGTCACTCGGTGTTTCTGATTCAGAAGTAGCGACTGCTGTTCCTTCTACTTCTTCTGATTTTTCCTCAGATGATTGGGAAGTTGCTTCAGTTTCAGAACCCTGACTGTCTTGCTGTGCATCACTTGTTTCGGTCATAGTCTCCGTTTCAACCGTTTGCTCTGCTGACTCAGATGCTGGTGCTTGATCAGTATCATTATTCGCACAACCACCAAGCACTGCTAGCACAGCGAGTGAGAGCCACCAATAACGTTTCGTTGCCATGATGTTTCCCTCCTTTACTGATAAGATGAAATGTATAGAAATTCCCTACAGTATCATTTTCACACACTTTCTGTTAGAACGCTATTGATTTACCTTAAAATCAAAAAAAAACGATCACACCTCATTTGTGATCGTCCAATCATTAGTTAGTGCCCTTTTAACAATTTCTTGGCATGTCTTATCAATGCCATTTTCCGAGTTAACGGAATCTCTCGTTTCTCTAGATTGTAGACATTGTAATCGTAATCGCGGACGAGAGCCAGATTCTCACGGTAGATCAATGCTGCTGAAAGTAAAGCTTCCTGACAATCAGCATCAATGAATGGCAACATACGGTAAGACGCCCGATATAACTGCTCCGCCTGCGTTGCCTCATATTCCCAGAGATCAATAAAAGCTTGATGGCGCTTATGCTGTTGAATGTCTTCAAATGAAATATTAAATATTTCCATTGTCTCACGCGGCAAATAAACGCGTTGGACCATCAAATCCTGACCGATATCTCTGAGGATATTCGTGCGCTGCATCGCTTCGCCGAGTTGCTTCGCTGGTTCTTGAATTTTACTCGCCTGTTTCGATAGTATCGGCAACAACATCAAACCGACACTCCCCGCCACATAGTAACTATATCTCGAGAGTTCTGCTTCCGTCTGTGGCTGCGTAAACGACACATCTTGACGCTGCCCTTCTAACATATCTTCGAACGGTGCAAAATCTAAATCAAACACATCAAAGGTGACCATTAATGCACGCCACATCGCATCTTCTTCAAGACCATCAAAAACTTTACGCACCGGCCGCTCCTGTGCAATGGATTTCTTAATCTCTAAGAGCTGCCTAGCCATCCACTCAAGTCTCTCGGACTCCTGATATTTATCAATCGCATCATCTGCTTGACGACAGAACGCATAAACGGTGTATACAGCCTGTGCTTTGTATTTAGGTAGTCTAGAGAATGCGGCATAGAAACTCTTCGAATATTTTTTGATGATAGCTTCACAGTATTTAAAATCTGAAGCATACTCCCGAAAAAGTGGTTCAGGATTACTGATCATCACGTAGCAACTCCTCTACTGCTAGTTTGGCGCTTTGAATAACGATCGGTACGCCCGCACCCGGATGTGTACTGCTACCACAGAAGTACAAGCGGTCGGCATAATCGAATTTATTATGTGGGCGCCAGTAATTACTCTGGAATAATGTCGGTTTCAAGCCAAACGTCGCCCCATTGTATGCATTGAAA
This sequence comes from Aerococcus vaginalis, assembly GCF_053762225.1. Classification (NCBI taxonomy): domain Bacteria; kingdom Bacillati; phylum Bacillota; class Bacilli; order Lactobacillales; family Aerococcaceae; genus Aerococcus; species Aerococcus vaginalis. Next base: position 144,894 of record NZ_JBSMYC010000004.1, on the reverse strand, counting down.
TGATCTCTAAACATTTCAGGTGTATAGCAATTTTCATAGGCAATATGCTCACTCAGATCAGAAAAGACCGTTTTTTCTTCGATAAGATCAATGATGTGTTGACGATAGGATTGAATCGTTGTCTCTGACCAATCATTGAATTTCGATAGTTCAGGGACTGGCACTAATACGTACAAGCTTTCATGATCTTTCGGTGCCATCGAATCATCGACGAGTGATGGGCGATAGAGGTAGAAAGACGGGTCTTCTGGTAGCTTGCCATCTTCGAATAGCGCATCAATATTCGCTTGGAAATCATCCGCAAAATAGATATTGTGCAGTGCACTGTCAGCGTATTTCTTATCCAACCCGAAGTAGAATAACAAGCAAGAACAAGAATATTCCATCTTATCGATTTTTTTATCGGTGTATTTTCCGCGATCGGATTCATTAGGGATGAGATGTTTCATCGCATATGGGAAATCTGCATCACACACCACCGCATCAGCTGATATCGCCTGACCATTAACTACAACACCTGTAGCTTCTTTATTTTCGATGAGAATTTCTTCTACAGGTGTGTTGTAGTGAATCGTTCCGCCGAGCTCTTTAAACAGACGCTCGAGCCCCTTGGCCATCGTGTACATGCCGCCCTTCATATAGTGGATACCATACAATAGCTCAATCATTGGAATAATGGTGTATAACGATGGGCCTTGATAAGGTGAGATCCCGATATATAGCGTCTGAAAAGCGAGTGACTTACGCAGACGATCATCTTTTACGAACTTCGAAATTGAGGAATAAGCATCACCAAACGTGCGCAGCCGTAATCCCTGCCAGAGCGATTTTGGATTATAGAAATCACGCCACGAACGGAATGAACGTGTTAAGAAAGCATCCATCGCGATCTGATAACGTTTATAAATATCCGCTAAAAACGCAAAATAACCTTCCGCATCTTCAGGAGAAATACGCTCCAACGACTGTGTTAGCTCTACTAAATTATTTGTTAACTGAAGCGGCTCACCATCCGCAAAATACAGCTGAATCATCGGTTCAATCTGTTCCATCGGGATGTAGTCATCTGGATCGACACCCGCAAATTGGAATACTTCGCGATACACATCCGGCATCATCACGATCGTTGGCCCCACATCAAAGGTATACCCTTGTTCTTTAATTTGATGCATTTTGCCACCGGGACGGTCCATTTTCTCGTAGATTGTTACGTTGTAGCCTTCTTTTTGAAGACGAATCGCTGCAGTCAATCCGGCAACACCTGCACCTACTACGGTAATATTTTTCATTTCTTCCTCCCTCAAGAGAATTCCCATCGTCTAGCACTGAGATTTTCGTTATAAAATAAGGGCTAGAAGTTGCAGTATCTTCTAACCCTTTATGCGATATCGCCTAACATCAGGAGCGACTATCATCTTTCAGGAATTACCTCAGTACGCTTCATATAGCTAGTATAGCATACTTCAAAAGTAATATACTGTTTTTTCACAAGTTAGATTAACTATGACATTAGTGTAATTAAACATTTAGCAGCAGTACATACAAAAAAGCATCAACCTATCGATTGATGCTTAATTTCTAATTTAATATTTCTGGGATTATTCCCATTCAACTGTTGCAGGTGGCTTGCTCGTAACATCGACCACGACGCGATTGACGCCATCAACTTCGTTAACGATGCGACGGCTAATCTTCGCAAGCAAGTCGTACGGAATACGTGCCCAGTCAGCAGTCATGCCGTCAACCGATGTGATTGCACGAATCGCAATTGCGTAATCGTATGTACGGTAGTCCCCCATAACACCAACAGATTTGAAGCCTGGGAGTACGGTGAAGTACTGCCAGATTTCGCGATCTAATCCTGCGTTGACGATTTCCTCGCGCAAGATAGCGTCAGATTCACGAACGATGTGTAATTTTTCTTCGGTAACTTCACCGATGACACGAATCGCTAATCCTGGCCCCGGGAACGGTTGGCGCCATACGATATTGTCAGGCATACCGAGCGTCGTACCCACTGCACGCACTTCGTCCTTAAAGAGTTTGTTGAGCGGTTCGATCAAATCAAATTGCAAGTCTTCTGGTAAACCACCGACATTGTGATGTGATTTGATCGTCTGTGCGGTATCAGTTCCGGATTCGATAATGTCCGTGTAAAGCGTTCCCTGTGCGAGGAAATCGATACCGTCCAATTTTTTGGCTTCATCGCTGAAGACTTCGATAAATTCATTACCGATAATCTTACGTTTTTGTTCAGGGGCACTGACGCCTGCTAGTTTACCGAGGAATCGTTCGCTCGCATCAACTTTGATGATATTCATACCGAAATCATCACCTAACGTCTTCATCACCTGATCCGCTTCCCCTTTACGGAGCAAACCGTGATCTACGAAGACGCTGACTAACTGGTCACCAACTGCCTTATGCAAAAGGACACCTGTGACTGAGGAGTCGACCCCACCGGATAGACCGAGCAAGACTTTACGGTCACCGACTTTTTCTCGGATAGTGTTGACTTGGAGTTCGATGAAGTCTTCCATCGTCCATTTACCTTCTACCTGACAGATATTGTAGGCAAAGTTCGACAACATGTCGTTCCCGTGAACTGTCGTACGTGTTTCTGGGTGGAATTGGAAACCGTACATCTGCTTCGATTCGTTTTCGAAGGCGGCGACCGGACTATTATCCGCTGCTGCAGTGACTTCGAATCCTTCCGGCATTTCAGTAATACGGTCACTGTGACTCATCAATACTTCCTCAGTTTCTGACAGATCGTGGAAGATTTTTGAAGTCTGTTTGGTGATTTGAATTTCTTGCTGTCCAAACTCACGTTTGTCGGAAGCTTCAACTTTACCACCGAGACGTTGTGTCATCAGCTGCATACCGTAACATACACCGAGAATTGGGATGCCTAATTCTAAAATATCAGGATCGATATCGAATGCATCCTCAGCATAAACCGAACGTGGACCACCTGATAGAATGACCCCTTTAACATTTCCTAATGCCATTAATTCATCAGCTGTTATCCGATGACTCTTCAGTTCGGAATAAACACCGATCTCACGGATGCGGCGGGTAATCAGCTGATTGTACTGGCTACCGTAGTCCAAGACGATGATTTTTTCGACATCTTGGATAGACTGTAAACTGCTCAACTCGTCACTCCTCTTCTCCTTTGATGTGCTATCATTCTACCACAATTATTATTTTTTCGTTTAGTTTGCCTTAATTATTGGAAAAGTACGTGAAACAGCGACAAATAGTGTACAATAGTTAAGTTAGGAGTGACGTTATGAAGCGAGCAGAGGGTTCCTCTCACGGTAAGATTATTTTAATGGGTGAACACAGCGTGGTATATGGTGCGCCAGCACTAGCCATGCCTTTCCACGGTACAGAAATTAGTGTGAGTTTGCGTCCGGCAGGCAACCACTCGATGATTATCAGTGATTTATATGAAGGCGAAGTGCGTACGGCCCCGCCAATTTTGGATAATCTAGTAAGTCTACTGAATGCGCTCAGACACGATCATGAAGTGGATCACTATCATTTTGTGATTAAAATCGAGAGTACTATTCCAATCGAACGTGGGATGGGGAGTTCTGCAGCACTTTCCGTTGCTTTTGTTAAAGCTTTCTATAACTATTTAGATAAGCCGTTAGATAATGACACATTATTGATGTATGTGGACGGTGCTGAAATTATTACACACGGACAACCGAGTGGATTGGACGCGCGCGTCACGGGCTACAATCGCCCCCTCTACTTCCAACGTGGGACGGTAGATGATGTATTCGTCTTTGACACACCGCTATGGTTATTGATCTGTGATTCTGGCGTGCCTGGAAACACCAAAATCGCAGTTCAAAACGTGAAAGATGCCTACAACAGTAAATATACCTCACGTCGTCAGGCAACGCGTCAAGCGGTAGCAAACCTGTCATCACTAACTGAGCAATTCAAAGATTTACTCAAAGAAGACCATACACAGCAAGCCGCTGAAGATTATCCACAACAAATTGGCAAGATGGTCAATGCCGCACAACGTGAATTAAGAACGTTACACGTGTCATCGCCAGAGATTGACGCGGGAATCACCTATTTACTTAATCACGGTGCACTCGGCGCCAAACTAACTGGTGGCGGCCTCGGTGGTTGTTATTTTGCCGTAGTATCCAGCCGAGAACTTGCTGAAAAATTAGCACATGCATTAACTGATAAACAACTCATTACGGATCACTGGATTATTCCATTCCAGAGTAAAGATTCGAATATAGATGACACATTTTAGTAGAAATTGGAGAGACTAGACTTATGACCGATCTGCACTTTTGGCGTGCACATACCAACATTGCATTAATCAAATATTGGGGAAAAGCTGATGAACAGCTGATTATTCCGATGAATAACAGCTTATCCTTAACATTAGACGCCTTCTACACCGATACTGCAGTTTGTTTTGATGCCAACCAGACCGCGGATGAATTGATTTTAAACGGTCAAACACAATCTGAAGCAAGCACAAAAAAAGTGAGTCGTTTTCTCGATCACTTTCGCAAACTCGCTGATACCGATTTACGTGCAAAAGTTATTAGCATCAATCACGTTCCGACTGCAGCAGGATTAGCAAGCTCCGCCTCTGCATTTGCAGCCTTAGCTGCAGCAAGTCGCGATGCTTTAAATCTCGATATGGATGAACGCACATTATCGACGATGGCACGTCTCGGTTCAGGCAGTGCTTCACGCAGTATTTACGGCGGCTTTGTCGAATGGATTAAGGGATCTGACCATCAATCATCTGTGGCCGTTCCTTTCGACGATGGAAACTGGGATATCGGTATGATTGCGATCGTGAATGATCATCATGCCAAGAAAATCTCATCGCGCGAAGGTATGAAACGCACAGTTGAAACATCCGACTTCTATGCGGCTTGGCCGACCATCGCACAGAAAGATCTCGAAGCGATCAAACCCGCCATCAAAACGCATGACCTCGATGCACTTGGCGCAATTGCGGAACACAATGCACTCGCAATGCATGCAACAACACTCACCGCATCCCCATCTTTCACATACTTAAATGCTGAAACATGGCGTGCAATCCATGTTGTGGAACGCCTACGTGAAGCTGGCTGGTCGGTCTATCTGACAATGGATGCTGGCCCAAATGTTAAAGTTATCTGTCGTCAATCTGAGATGAAACAGATCATGGCCTTATTAGAAGAAGATTTTGCGACAGATCGTCTGATCCCATCGACGGTAGGTGATGGTGCGCAACCTGCGCCAATTTCTGCCTCCGAGGTGTTGGCGACATGTCCGTAACAGCGAGCGCACCCGGCAAATTATATTTAGCGGGTGAATATGCAATTCTCGATCCCAACGCAATAGCTGTCCTATTCGGTGTCGATCGTTATATTCATTGCAGCATCACATCTGCTGAGTCTGGTGTGCTTCATACATCGCATGCCGACAAGCCGATCACCTGGCACTGGGAAGATTCACAAGTTGTATCCTCTGACTATGATCCCTTTGATCTTATCTTCCACGCCATGGAGGTTATCGGTCGGTTAACGGCGCAATACCCGACCTTCGAAATAAAACTGATGACTGAACTTGAGGATAACGGTCAAAAATATGGTCTCGGATCAAGTGCTGCCGTAACAATCGCAGTGATCAAAGCCTTACTTAAATACTTAAAATATGATGCCTCACCGTTTTTCGTGTTTAAGCTCGCCTGCTTAGTACACGATGAAACCTCTCACGATGGTTCATTCGGTGATTTAGCCGCTTCAGCATTCGGTGGGTGCATTGCTTTTCATAATTTTGATCATCAATGGCTTAAAACTGGCCATTCGTTAACTGGATGCGAATTGGAACAATGGCTACTTCAAGATTGGGAGTTACTACAGATTATCCCTCTAGCATTGCCTACAGATTGGCAGATCGCTGTGGCTTGGACTGGTCATCCTGCATCTACGACTGACTTGATTCAACAGGAATTAACACCATCTGGCGAAGACATTGCGCATGCTTACCAGCAGTTGTTAGATACGTCAATTGATACATTAACGGATCTCATCACAGGGATTGAGGCTGACGATTATGATTTAGTAAGTCGTGCGATTGTACAGAATGCTGATAGTCTCACTCACTATACCGATACTGTTCAAAAAGCATACTGGACCACTGAAGCGAAGCACGCTGTTTCTATTGCCCAGCAATATACCCGTGCAGTGAAGATCTCCGGCGCAGGTGGTGGTGATTGTGTCGTCGCCTTACTACCTTCCGCAAATACTAAAGCATCCTTAATTGACGTTTGGAAATCAAATGATATTATTGTTTTACCGATTAATATAGCGAGGAGCGATACCCTTGACGACAAACCGTAAAAACGACCATGTCAAAAATGCTGATGCGCAGTATAAAATTCAACCCACTGATTTCGATGATGTCCATTTCGTACATTATTCACTCGGCCATCACGATTTCGATCAGATCGACCTCTCGACATCATTTGTCGGTCATACACTAGCCTCGCCCTTCTTCATCAATGCGATGACTGGTGGGACAGAATGGACCAAACATATCAATGAGAAGTTCGCGACAGTAGCCAGAGAAACTGGTTTAGCGATGGCGAGTGGTTCCCTATCAGCCGCATTGAAGGATCCTTCTGTCTCTGATACGTTTGAAATTATTCGACAAATTAATCCTGGTGGTGTTGTTATCGCTAATGTGGGATTGGATCGCACTGTCGATGAAGCGGTGCGCGCTGTTGAAATTTTAGAGGCGGACGCCTTGGAAATTCATTTGAATACCCCACAGGAAATCGTGATGCCTGAAGGTGACCGCGAGTTCTCAAGTTATCCTGAGCACCTTCAACAGATGATCGAGAAAGTCAACGTCCCTATCATCGTCAAAGAAGTCGGATTTGGGATGAGTCGCGAATTATTTGATGACTTATACCAATTAGGTATTCGAAACTTTGATGTGAGTGGCAGTGGAGGCACAAACTTCGCAACCATCGAAAATGTACGCCGCGATCATCAGGAGATGAATTATATGGCTGAATGGGGACAATCGACTGTCGTCAGCTTGTTAGAGAGCACAACATTACCCGAGGACGCGAATATCATCGCTTCTGGTGGCGTCAAAAACCCACTGCATATCGCTAAAAGTCTAGCGCTCGGTGCCTCTGCGGTCGGCTTGAGCGGGCAATTTCTCCATTCAATTCTCCACGATGGTGTCGATAAAACGATTGAAATGGTACATCATTTCAACGAACAATTGAAATTGATCGCACTAGCGCTCAATGCTGATAGTATCGACGCCTTACAAAAAACAGATCTTGTCATTCTAGGCACTGTAGCTGAATGGTGTGAACGTCGCGGTATTTCTATTAATCATTTAGCCAATCGTAGCCGTTAAGAGCTATCAATTATTCACACACAAAAAAGCACGCAACATCAGCAATTGCGTGCTTTTCTTATCCCATAATTTATACTTGTTGTTGTACTTCACGATCATAATCCATGAATTTTTGAATAAATAAGTATGGATCAGCTAGATCCAAATGTTCAGCAAGTTTGTTCAAACTGATATCACGAAGTGCAGCTTTTTGAACAATACTCGGTGCGGTAATCACCTTAACTGGCGATGTATCAGCAATGATTTTCCCACCAGAAAGCACGATCGCCCGTCTAGTATATTCGAGCATTGCTTCAATATCGTGCGTCGTAATAATAATGGTCAGCTGCTCTTCTGTATTGAGACGATAGAGATCATTCATCGTATGACGGAAATGATTGAAATCTTGTCCTTCTGTTGGTGCTTCAACAACTAGCACTTCTGGTTTTCTCAATAACAAGGCCGCCATTGCGACGCGGCGCTGTTTTACAGCAGATAACTCACCGACTACTGTATCTAGCGGCAGACGTTCAATATTAACCTTTGCCATTGCTTCGCGTTTGGCTTCATCTGAATCGGTAAACGTTAGATGATAGGTTTCAATCACTTGATCCATCACCTCATTGACAGTGTGCGTGTTGTGACGATCGATCGCATAGCGAGAGAAGAAGGCAATGTGTCGCTCAAATGCTTCACGATTGTCACTAGTAACTTCCATATCATGCCAGCGCAGGTGACCACTGTGTGGCGACAACTTACCACTCAATAAATGTGCTAATGTTGTCTTGCCTGAACCATTATCACCGACAAGACTAACCATTTCGCCTGCACGGATAGTTAATGATACATTGTCCAGCCCACGCTCACTACCATAGCGGAAGCCGCCGTTATCTAACGAAATGAGCGGCTCACCAGGTGTAGGATAGACAAAATTCGGTACCGCCATCATCCATGAACGCACACTAGATGCTAACTGTGAGCCGCGTAATTGACCTACACAGTCAATATTCTTGAGCTGATCGAGTGGATAGCCCGCATAACGCAATGCAGTGAGATACAGTGGTTCGCGAATACCCATCGACATCAACAGATTCTGTCTAAGTAAGCTATCCAAAGTACCATCAAAAACTAGACGACCGTCTAGCATTACTAATACGCGATCGATGGAACGATGCATCATCTCTTCGAGGTGCTGTTCACTAACAATCACCGTCCGTCCAGCATTATCTTGGTAGAAATCATCAAGCACTTCCACAAAGAGTTCTGAGGCACGCGGTGATAATTCGCGTAACGGTTCATCAAAAATAAAAACCTCTTGGCTATGGCTCAATGCATCGAGGAATTGATAAATTGTTTTCTCCCCAGCTGATAACAGCTTGGCATCATTGTTTTTCAAATGCTCGTTTAGGAAATAATGCCAACGTTCGGCAATGGCACGTCCGGAGGGTAAGTGCAACCACTGCAAATCATCTGACGCTAAATTCTCAAAGTCTTCATGATCATCAGTGATATGATACTCGCCGAACAGCTCGCCCTCTGCTTCTAATTGTCCGGTCAGTAAACGAATGAGTGTCGATTTCCCTGACCCATTCGCACCGAGAATGAGCACTTTTTCACCTCGATTAATCGTGACATTGATATTTTTTAGTGCCATTTCTTCCGCTTCTTGGTAACGGAAGGAGACATTTCTAAGTTCTGCCCAAGGCTCTGCCATGATCAGCACCCCCTTCTCTCTTTTTCGTTAATTATTTCATTTCCTTACCGATAATGCGCACTTCCGTCTCGAGACGTACTTGGTTACGTTCCCAGATTACCTCTTGGACGTGGTGAATGACATCGAGATAATCCTGTGCAGTACCGTGGTCAATATTCACAATAAAACCGGCATGTTTCTTGGATACTTGCGCGCCGCCCACTTGATAACCTTGCAAATCAGCTTCTTGAACGAGCTGTCCGGTATAATGACCTTCTGGACGTTTAAAGACACTTCCGCAACTTGGTAAATTCAATGGTTGTTTAGTTTCGCGACGTTTGGTTAAATCGGCAACCGTTTCTTGGATTTCTTCCGCATTTCCTGGTGCCAACGTGAATGTTACAGAGACGACTGTATCCCTACTCTGTTGAATGTAAGAGTGACGATAGCCGAAGTCTAATGTGTCGTGTGATAATTCTTTGATTTCGCCTTCAGGTGTAATCACTGTCGCAGACGTTACGACATCTTTGATTTCACCGCCGTAAGCACCGGCATTCATATAAACGGCACCACCGACAGAACCTGGAATTCCACAGGCAAATTCTAACCCTGTAACTGCCGCTTCTGTTGCGGTACGACTGACATCGATAATCTTAGCACCGGCTTCTGCCGTGATTTGATTATCCTGGACACTGATCTGTACGAGATCAGTCAACATGAACACAATCCCTTCCATTCCTGCATCAGAAATCAAAACATTGCTTGAATTCCCAAGAATAGAAAACGGCACATCTAATTGTGTCGCCTTCTGGATCATTTGTTGTAATTCCTCAATTGTTGCTGGAAAAACGAGTAAATCTGCTAGTCCACCAACTTTTGTATACGCGTAATACTTTAACGGCTCATTACGATACATTCTTGCGTGGGGAAAAGCATCAATAAATTCGTCAATACGCATAAATCCTAGCCCCCAATTTAAAAATAATACTATTAGTTACAGTTTTTTAGTTTATCACAAATTTTATAAATAAAATAGGTTAATGCTATGATAGTAGTATCGAACTTAAAGGAGTCAAAAATGACAACAGAAAAACGCCAAGCACTTTTATTTTTTGCCTTAAGTCTCTTATTTGCTAGTTTGCAGTTGTGGCGAGATTCCAGTACGGTAACATGGTGGAATCATCTGCTTTCGATTGCCTTGCCAATTGTAGCGATGGTTTTCGCCCTAAATGTGAAAGAATCTAAGTGGCGCTGGTCACTCATCGGTCTGGAAATCGTACTCACGCTGTTGATGATCTGGCTTGCTTTTGTACAATAATAATGAAGGAGTATTTATGACAACACAACCACTCAAACTGATTAGTTGGAACGTCAACGGTTTACGTGCCGTTGTCAAAAAAGGATTCAAGGATATTTTTTCATCGCTCGATGCTGATGCTTTCTGCCTACAAGAAACAAAATTGCAAGAAGGACAGATTGATCTTGAATTCCCTGGCTACCACGCTTACTGGAACTATGCTGAACGTAAGGGTTATAGCGGTACCGCAATTTTTGTGAAAGATGAACCGGATCATGTGACATACGGTCTACCGGGCGCACCGGATGATAACGAGGGGCGCGTCATTACTTTAGAATATCCGACGTATTATCTTGTCACTTGTTATACACCGAATTCAAAAAATGAACTCTTGCGTCTTGACTATCGCATGGTCTGGGAAGATGCGATGCGCAACTACCTCAAAGAACTCGATACGCATAAACCCGTGATCTACTGTGGTGATTTGAATGTAGCTCATGAGGAAATCGACCTTAAAAATCCACAGAACAACCACAAAAATCCTGGTTTCTCTGATGAAGAACGCGCCAAGATGTCAACATTGCTAGACAATGGTTTTATCGACAGTTTCCGCTACTTCTATCCTGATCAGACAGATATTTATAGCTGGTGGAGCTATCGTTTCAAAGCACGTGAACGCAATGCAGGATGGCGTATCGACTACTTCATTACCAGTGAAATGATGAAACCTTACCTCAAAGATGCTGAAATTCTAACCGATATTTACGGTAGTGATCACTGCCCAGTGGTTCTCTATACCGATATTCCAGAATAAACAATAAATGCGCGAGGCTATTAACCTCGCGCATTTTTATTTGGTCTAATTTTCAGATACCACGGGGCGTCCCATGATTAAACAATCCCGATAACCATTATCTACCTTGGTACCACCTGGAATCTTTCCGAGTGTTTCAAAATCAAAGAAATCGTATAACTTCTGTGCTCCGATGTTTTCTTCATCAACGGTCAAAGTGATATAGCGCAGTTCTGGACTTTCCATTGCCCAGTCCATCATGTCCTGCATAAGCACACGACTGAGACCGATACCCCAGAAGCGTCGTTTCAAAACAATGCCGATTTCACCAACATGCGCTTGGCGCCCTTTTTCTGGTGCTGTGATACTGATAACACCGATAATTTCATCATCAACCATTGCCAATAACAACCGACTGTGCCAACTGCCGTGAATGCTTTTGAGATAGCGTTGTTCCTGCTCCTGATTTAATCCAAGCCCTTCACTACCAAAGTCTAAAAATTCTGTTTCAGCGCCCACTGCTTTATAAAAATCTAAGAGTGCTTTAGCATGCTTGGCTTCGCCATCCTGCAGTGTAATTTCTAATTTTTCACGTTTCATTCTGATTCTCCATTCAATTGATGCGCAAGTGCTTGGCTTCGGGAACCGACCGCTGAAATTTCGATTTGACGTGAAGTATCGCCTGTTCGTTTAATATCGAGCCATAGATAATCCTTTGGCAAGTAATCTTCAATAAACTGTGGCCACTCGATCATCGATACCCCATCACCTTCAAGATATTCGTCGATGCCAATCCCTTCTGTGCCCGTTTGTTCCAAGCGATAAGCATCCATATGGTATAACGGCAAGCGCCCATCAGTATACTCTCTCACAATAGTAAACGTAGGACTTTTAATACGTTTATGAATACCCAAAGCTCCCGCAAAATAGCGTGTAAAGGTCGTCTTACCGACACCAAGATCGCCAGATAAGCAAATAATATCACCGGCTTCAACGATTGCTGCCAATCGTTCTGCAAATGTCTGTGTATCGGTCTCGGACTGCCATGTCATCGTTGGCATATGCTCGCCTCCTTTAGTTGTCCTCCTAATAATAAAAGGAGATTGTCATTACTGGCAATCCCCTTTTTAACTTAATGAATCAAATACCTCTAATTAGTCTTCAGCCAATGACTGACGAGCAGTCAATAATGCGATGTTGTAAACATCTTCTGCACTACATCCACGGGATAAGTCAGAGATTGGTTTTGCCATACCTTGCAATACTGGGCCAATCGCTTCAAAGCCACCGAGACGTTGTGCAATCTTGTAGCCAATGTTTCCGGCTTGAATATCAGGGAAAACAAAGACTTTTGCTTGACCAGCAACTGGAGAATCTGGTGCTTTAGATGCACCGACTTCTGGTACAAAGGCAGCATCGAATTGTAATTCACCATCGATAGTGAATGATTCTGGTGCTTTTTCTTTAGCAATTTCAGTGGCTTTAGCTGCTTTTTCCTGTAGTGGGTGTGAAGCAGAACCTTTGGATGAGAAGCTCAAGAATGCAATTTTTGGATCGATGTTAAACATTGCTGCTGTGTGACCCGCTTGCAATCCGATTTCTGCTAATTGTTCTTCATCTGGATCGATGTTGATGGCACAGTCAGCGAATAAGTAACGTTCGTCACCACGCATCATGATGAAGGCACCAGATGTTAATTTCACACCTGGTTTAGTTTTAATGATTTGAAGTGCTGGACGTACCGTTTCACCAGTCGTATGTGCTGCACCAGAAACTAAACCGTCAACTTTACCTTGGTAAACTAACATTGTACCGAAGTAGTTTTCGTTCAATAATTGTTCACGGGCTTGTTCTTCTGTTGCTTTACCTTTACGGCGTTCAACAAAGTCACTCACCATTTGATCAAATTCATCATAGTTATTTGGATCGATGATTTCTAAGCCTTCTGCAGAAGTATTGTTTTCTTCTGCAACTTTTTGAATTTCTTCTGGATTACCCAACACAACTGGTGTAAGCAATCCTTCTTCGTGTAAACGAATCGCACTCGTTAAGATACGTTTATCTGTTCCTTCAGGAAAAACGATGCGGGCATCTTTTCCAGAGACAGCTTCTTTTAATTCATCAATAAAGCTCATAAATTACTCCTCCATTTTAATTCTTCAGCTGTTAACGCTATCATATCATTTTTAGAATAAGTTGTCAGGTTAACGAATTTCAGCTTGCCATTTTTCTTCCAAAGCGGCTTTGATAGCCTGCACATCGTCGCTAATTTCTTGATCTACCAAGTTTCCGTTTGGATTCAAGTATTTGAGAGTGTAAGCTACTGATTTCTTACCTTCTGGAATATGTTCGCCGCGATAAACGTCGAAGAGTTCGATAGCTGACAAGTAACTATCCGAGACTTCTTCAATCGTTGTTACAATATCATGGTGAGAAACCATTTCGTCAACAACCATCGCGATATCTTGTTGACTACCTGGGAATTTCGGAATAGCTGTTTGTACAATGCGTTCCTCTGGTACAGCCATTAGTGGTTCTAAATCAATTTCAAATACCGCCGTGGCTTTATCTAAATCGAAAGCTTCCGCTAATTTCGGATGGATCATTCCAACGAAACCAATGATCGTATCCTGCGACTCAGAGTGGAAACGAATCGCTGCCGTTTGACCTGGATGCATATCCTCAATATCATCTGCCACCTCAAACTGGATAGTACCCGTAAGGTTCAAGCGTTCAAAGTACGTCTCTAATGCCCCTTTAATGCTGTAGAAATCAACCGTAGCACCTTTAGGATTGAACCAAGCGCTAGATTCAGCCTGTCCTGTCCATAGTCCTGCGAGATGCTGATTTTCAACGGGTTTGCCTTCTTCAACACGATAGACGCTACCGAGTTCGTAAATCTGAATATCCATCACTTGACGCGCACGGTTATATTTCGCGATGTCCACTAAGGAGCCAAGTAATGCGGTACGCATATATTGACGATCAGCACTCATCGGATGTGCTAAAGCCATCGTATCATCACGACGTGGGTCCAAGACATGTAATTGTTCCTCAGAAGTCAAACTGTAACTAATGACTTCATCGAAACCGAGCGCTGACATCGTGTCACGACTGTGACGAATAAATCGCTGTGCGTCTGTTAAACCAACTTCACTTGGACGCATCGATGGTAAAGTAGATGGAATAGTGTCATAACCATAAATACGTGCAACTTCTTCCGCTAAATCAGCTGGAATACTGATATCCCAACGACGTTTTGGTACAGAAACCGTCATTACTTCTTCGTCTGTAGTGACTTGGAAACCGAGGCGATCAAAAATCGCAACCATTTCTGTCATAGATAAGGACAAACCGAGCAATTGATTGATATATGTACGTGTCGTCGTAATCTCTGCTGGTTTATCATCGATGGTGGTGGTATGAATCACATCAGCTTGAACACTACCACCCGCATATTCCTGCATCAATTCTGCAGCTTCAATGCCAGAAGCGAGCGTATTGCCTTCATTCACACCGCGTTCATTACGAATACCGGATTCACTGATCAATCCGAGACGACGACCTGCCTTTCGAACGGCAGCACCATCAAAGACAGCAGCTTCAATCAAGACATTAGTCGTTCCCTCATCGACTTCGGTACTTTCACCACCCATGACACCTGCTAGCGCAATCGGCTGCTCGCCGTCTGTGATGACGATATCGCCAGCGCTTAATTCACGCGTTTCACCATCCAATGTAATAAGCGTCTCACCATCTATGGCATCGCGTGTTTCAATGGTTTGACTTGAAAGCTTATCGTAGTCGAAAGCGTGCAATGGATGTCCCGTTGTCATCATGATGTAATTCGTGATATCTACAATATTATTCACAGGACGAATGCCCGCTTTCATCAAGCGTAATTGCATCCAGAGTGGACTTTTAGCGATACTTACGCCTTTGACGAGGATGGCATTGTATTCTTTCACATGTTCAGGGTTTTGAACTTTGACGGTTAAGCCGTCCATTTTTTCGCCATTTTCAGTGTATTCTGCGCGGACGCTATCTGGCACATTGACTGAACGCTCGTAAATCGCGCCAACTTCGTAAGCTACCCCTTGCATGGATAGAGCGTCACCGCGGTTTGGTGTCACATCGATATCAATAATTGGATCATCCATCTTGAGGTATTCAACAATGGACATACCAATCGGTGCATCTTCTGGTAAAACCATGATGCCTTCGACATATTCTTTCGGTAAAACAGAACTGTTAAAACCAATTTCATCCAATGCACAGATCATTCCATAAGAAGTCACACCTCGCATTTTTCCTTTTTTAATTTTCTGATGACCCGCAATCCAAGAATTCTGTAAAGCAACGATCACTTTTTGATCAGCCGCAACGTTCGGTGCACCACAGACAATTTGAAGCGGTTCTTCTTCCCCAACATCGACCTGGCAGATGTGTAAGTGATCAGAATCTGGATGATCGACAACCTCTAACGTTTTGCCAATCACAACTTTTTTAAGGCCATCATTCAATGTGCTGATGCCTTCAACTTCGAGTCCCGTACGTGATAAGCGGTCGCCCAGTTCATCAGCTGGAATATCCGCTACTGGGACAAAATCATTTAGCCATTCACAAGATATTAACATGCGTGATTATCCTCTCTCTTTGAACTGGTGATTGAAACGGAGATCGTTTTGGTAGAAATGACGAATATCATCGATACCGTATTTCAACATTGCGATACGATCTGGTCCCATACCGAATGCGAAAGCACTGTATTCGTTTGGATCTAATCCTGACATTTTTAATACGTTCGGATGTGTCATTCCGCCACCGAGAATTTCAATCCAGCCCGTATGTTTACAAATATTGCAACCTTTACCACCACATTTGAAACAGCTAATATCAATTTCTGTCGACGGTTCTGTGAATGGGAAGTAACTTGGACGTAAACGAATTTCACGCTCTTCACCAAACATATGACGTGCAAACACTTCGAGTGTTCCCTTCAAATCAGACATACCGAGTCCTTTGCCGACAGCGAGACCTTCAATCTGTGTAAACTGATGGGAGTGTGTCGCATCATCATCGTCACGGCGATAGACTTTACCTGGACTGATCATTTTCAATGGTCCCTTGCTGAAGTCATGCTGATCCATCGTACGAGCTTCTACTGGTGAGGTATGTGTACGCAATAAGTATTCATCCTCTAAATAGAAACTATCCTGCATGTCGCGTGCCGGATGATTATCTGGGATGTTCATACGCTTGAAGTTATAGTAGTCTGTTTCAATTTCAGGTCCACGTTTTACTTGATACCCCATCGCTAGGAAAAGGTCTTCAATTTCAGTAATCACCTGACGTAAAACGTGTTTGTAACCGATCTTTTGCGTCTTACCTGGCAAGGTCACATCAATAATTTCATCTTGAAGTTGCTTAGCTAAAGCTTCTTCTTCGTAGCGCTCTTCCTTAGCTGTAATCGCTTCATCAGCTTCCTGTTTTAATTGGTTAGCCATCTGTCCAACTTTTGGACGATCTTTCGGGTTAACATCACGCATACCGCGCAAAGCTTCCGTAATTGGACCTTTCTTGCCAAGATATTTCACACGAATCGCACGTAAATCATCAACATTTTGCGCGGCTTCGATTTCTTGGCTGAGTTCACCCTTAATCTTTTCGAGCTGTTCAATAACCGCCATGCTTTTAGCCTCTCAATCTTTTGTTAAACTTCTCAATACAATAAAAAAGTCCCCATCCCAACTATGGGACGAGGACTCGCGGTACCACCCAATTTTTCGTGCATAAAAACACGAACACTCTAATGGGTGTAACGCACCGCTGCGGGATATCTTTTGATTCTATCGCCCGATATCCACTCCGAAATGAAAAGCAATGCCACCGCTTCTAAGTAGCTTTCAGTCCGTGACTACTCTCCCTGAATCAGCATTCAGGCATTGCCCGTTTCGTCATCGTTTATCATATCTATCGGCATTCTACCGATATTCTATCCAAACGTCAATCGTCCAATGCTTAACTTGCGACTTCTTTTTCATCGTCTAGCGTTACCCATTCTTCAGCCCACGCATGTAGACTATCTAATACTGGGGTAAACGCCTTACCTTTTTCCGTTAAGCAGTAAACATAGTAATCGCTCTGTGCGGTTTTCACTTTGGATTGTTGGACAATCTGATCAGATTTTAGCATTCGCAAGCGTTCCGTTAATATACGATCTGAAACACCCGGAATACTATCACGCAGTTGGCAAAAGCGCATCGGAGATGTGTTTAAACGTTCGATAATCTGACCGTTCCATTTCGTCGCAACAATTTTGATCGCCGCATCTATTTTAGTACATACAGGTGTTTTTGCCATGAATCCCTCAAACTCTCTATTTCAAATTATTCAACTTTACTATTTACTCATTGGTGCTGGCGGAAATTGATACATTGCCACCGACCCCGCAATCGCGACATTCAGCGATTCTGCATCACCGATCATCGGAATGTGTAAATGCACATCGGATAAGTCAGCGATTGCTTGCGAAACACCATGGCCTTCATTACCGAGAACTAATCCCCATCGTCCAGACATTGTGAGATCACTCTGTCTGATTGATGTCGATGTTTCATCTAGAAGCGTTGCACCAATACGATAACCTACAGATTGTAGCGCAGGAACCGTCTGTTCTAGATTGGTAGTGTACATATTAACATGAAAATGACTACCCTGCATTGCGCGTAGCGTTTTTTCATTATAACGATCAACCGTGCCCTCCCCGAGTAAAATATCTCGATAGCCGAAAGCATCTGCTGTTCGGACAATCGTTCCTAAATTCCCCGGATCCTGTACACCATCGAGTAATAAAACGGCACTTCCGAGTTGATCCATCACCAACTCTTCATTCGGCATCGCAACCACCGCGAATACACCTTGTGAGTGCGTTGTTTCTCGCAGTGCATCAGCCACTTCCTCGGAAATTAATGTGACGTTGTCGCAATCTCCCTGCTTGGCAGCTGTTTCTGTCGCATAAATCTGCTGAATCGGTGCATTAGCTTTGATCGCTTCACCAACGAGATGATGCCCTTCAATAAGATATTGTTGCATCTTTTCACGCTGGCGACGCTTCTGTAGCTTTCGAACCGCCTTAATTTCTTTATTCTGGCGCGAAGTGATCATTATTTGATCAAACGGTAAATCGCATCAGCATAGATACCCATCGCTAACAATAAGGTATCGATCGGTTCGTATTCATTCGGTTGGTGCATCGTATCTTCAGCACCTGGTAATTGTGCACCGTAAGCCACACCACGTTCTAATAAACGTCCGTATGTCCCACCACCGATAACCTGTTCATAACCTTTCTCACCAGTGTGTTCTTCATAAACATCCAATAATGTCTTCACTAATGGATCTTCTGGTGATACATAGTGCGGTTCTTGATTACCTGGAAGTGTTTCACGTTTAAAGTGATATGCTTCCGCTGCCTTGTCGATAATGTCTTCGATCTCTTCAAATGTAATACCTGCTGGCACACGGCAATTCAATAAGATAGTGATTTCACCATCCGCTTGTTTGAAAACACCTGGGTTTGCAGATAAGTCGCCCATCGTTTCGTCGTGGTAGTTAATGCCTAATTTCTTACCATCAGTACTTTGATGTAGACGTTCTTCAACGAAACGCAAGAAGCTGTCATCTGCTAATGCTCCAGACAATTGACGCAAAAATGCTGCCAAGTATGTCCCTGCATTGTACCCATTCTCAGGGAATGCACCGTGAGATACTTTACCCTTAGCGGATACTTTGAGTCCTTCAGCTGTTTCTTCAACAGCGACTTTTGCAGGTTCTGAAGCATTGAATGCTTCTGCTTTGGCTTCTACATCAGCTAATGCAACACCAGTGATGATTGCTTCAGCAGCACCTGGCACCATATTGTCACGTTGTCCACCTTCGAAGGATTTCAACGCGCCATCACCTACTGGGAATTTCAATGCAGTAGTGTAGATACCTTTTTCACCATTGATGATTGGGAAATCAGCGTCTGGTGAGAATCCAAAATCTGGCATTGGTTCTGTTTCAAAGTAACGATCGATACCTTGCCATTCACTTTCTTCATCAGTACCAACAATGAAATGCACTTTCTTAGATACTGGCAGATCGAGCTCTTTGATCATCTTCAATGCGTAGTAAGCGGCCATTCCTGGTCCCTTGTCATCACTTGCACCACGCGCATAAATCTTGCCGTCTTTGATGACTGGTTCGAATGGGTCAGTATCCCATTGATCGTCAACTGGTACCACGTCCACGTGAGCGATAATACCTAATGTCTCATCACCTTCACCAAAAGAAACGCGGCCTGCTAAATTATCGACATTTTTCGTTTCGAAACCATCACGTTCAGCGATTGAAAGGAAGGTTTCCAAAGCTTCCTTAGGACCTGGGCCTACAGGTGCATCTGGTGTTGCCGCGTCGTCATCGCGGACACTGTTGACACGCAACATGGTCTTCAAGTCTTCTAGGAAATCATCTTTTCGTTTTTCTACTTCGTCTTTCCATGAAATAGTCATAAGTCATCCTCCTCTGATTACAATTAATCCTATTATAGCATAACACTAAATTTCGTGAATTTTGAGCATATGACGTAATTGATTGGCACGCTCACGCCCGATCAATATGTCTAGTCGTTGGTATCTGAGCGTCATGACGACGTAAACCAACGCTGAAATCACAATCACAATCCCCATCTCAATAATATTCATCACCAGGCCTGAACCCGTCAAAATAAAGTTGAGACCAATCACTGTGACTAAGCCAACGAGTACCATTGCAATTGCCGATTTAACAATTGGCCAAACACTGTCGGTAATTGTCGTGTAATCCACACCGCCATATTTTTTCAAAATGTAGAGATAGTAGATAATCGGTGTTAGGAATGCCAAGAGTGTTGCATAGATGGCACCTGGCGTATGGAATAATGCGATGAGTGGGTACTGCAGAATTAATTTTGTCCCTACTGCAATCGCAATCCCAAACATCCCACGTTTTTGGAGATTCATCGCTTGCAAAATCGAAATTAATAAGAAATAAATCCCCTGTACAATGGCTGATAACGCTGATAATTGTAAGTAATAGGTCCCACTAATATCCGGGGCATAAATCAACTGGTAAGTATTGTTCGCAATCAAGGCCATACCTAAACTTGCTGGCAGAAGTACCAAAGTACCTAGCGATAGACCGTGTGAAATAATCGCATTCGTTTCTGGATAAATCGTTGTGCCACGGTCCGTCAATTCACCTAACGCATCCTTCTCATGCGTAAAGGTTGAGGAAATGATTGGCACAATGGTACTAGAGATTGCGGTCGCAAATGAAATCAATACGGTCACTAATTTACGTACATTGGCGCTAAAAATTCCGTACTCATTGATAATCATGCTCTCAGAGAGATCAGTGACTTGCACCATAATCGGCTTAAATGTCTGCGTATCAATCACATTCAAAAATTCCATAATCGTTCCTGAGAGAATAAACGGAATCGCAATTAATACAATTTCTTTGAGTAAAGAACCAGTTTTTACTTCTTCTTTTTCCTGAGACAAACTCAAATCGTGCATGTATAGCGAACGATTTTTGAAGTAATAAAAGGCAAGGGTTCCAATCGCTACCACAGCACCGATAAAGGCCGCAAATGTTGACTGAACCACAGCCTGTCTAACCGGCGCATCAAGCACACGTCTCAGAACATATACTGAAGCCAGCATGAATCCCACACGCGCTATTTGCTCGGTAATTTGAGAAATCGCACTTGGTTTCATATCCTGATGTCCTTCAAAGAAACCGCGTGAGATCGATAAGAATGGCAAAACCATTAATGCAGGAGCGAGTGAACGAATTGTCGCAATCCCATCACTAATTTCACGTGTCGGTGTGCCAATCGCTAATATAGGCGCTAAAAAGTACAGCGCTACCCCTGTCAATATTCCCGTACCAATCATCAGCCAAGTTGCTGCTTTAAAGAGTTTCTGAGCGTTACGGTATTCTTGTCTCGCATTGTAATGCGCGAGCTGTCTAGCGATCGCCTGTGGCACCCCAGCCACCGCAATCATTAAGAAGATGGAATACCAGTTGTAGCCGACATTAAACAGCGCATTCGCCTCATTCGCCGTTTCAGCATCCCCCATCCAACGCCACCACGGAATGATATAAATCACACCGAGAATACGCGAGAGGACACTGGCAACGGTCATCCACGTTGATCCCTCTGTCAAGCGCTGCTGTGCCGACTTTGTCTCGTTCGGATTACTCTGTTCTACCATAATTCACATCCATCTATATAATTAAACAGCGCTAACCATAGCGCTGTTTGTCAATTGTTGTTTTATTTTACAACAATATTAACTAATTTATTAGGTACTGGGATAATTTTTACAATTTCTTTGCCTTCTGTCGCTTTTTGGACATTTTCATCCGCCGTAGCGATTGTTACTAAATCATCTTTTGAGGTATCCGTAGCAACGGCAATGTGTGCTTTAATTTTACCATTCACCTGAACCACAATTTCGGCTTCATCTTCAACTAACTGACTTTCATCATAAGTTGGCCATTGTACAAAGTCGATACCACTTTCACCAGTCAAACGTTCCCAAATTTCATTACTGATATGTGGCGCAATCGGTGCCAGTAATTGGATAAAACCTTTTGCGTAATCGAATGGAATGCTTTCTGCTTTATTCGCTGCATTAACGAAAACCATCATTTGAGAAATTGCAGTATTGAAGTGCAAGATTTCAAAGTCATCAGTGACTTTCTTGACGGTTTGATGATAGATTTTATCCATCTCACCAGTATTCATTGTTGTAATGCGATCGCGGATTTCACCTTTGTCGTCGATGTATAGACGCCATACACGTTCTAAGAACTTACGTGCCCCCTGTAAACCATCTTCATCCCACGGTACAGAGGCATCGAGAGGTCCCATAAACATTTCGTAGAGGCGCAAAGTGTCGGCACCGTATTGGTCAACCACATCATCTGGATTGACGACGTTACCTTTTGATTTAGACATTTTTTCGTTACCTTCACCGAGAATCATACCCTGGTTGAAGAGCTTCTGGAATGGTTCTTCTGTCGGAACAACGCCCAAGTCATAAAGCACCATATTCCAGAAACGTGCGTAAAGTAAATGCAAGACCGCGTGTTCGGCACCACCGATGTAGAGGTCCACATTCGTCCAGTAATCCGCTGCTTCCTGACTGATCAACGCTTGATCATTGTGTGGATCACAGTAACGTAAGAAGTACCATGAAGAACCAGCCCATTGTGGCATTGTGTTCGTTTCACGACGACCCTTCATACCTGTTTCGGGATCAATAACCTCTAACCATTCAGGATAGTTAGCGAGTGGTGATTCACCCGTACCACTCGGTTTAATGTCGCCACCTTCAGGCAAACGCAGTGGTAATTGATCTTCCGGAACCGTTGTTGTTGAGCCGTCTTCCCAATTAATGATTGGAATTGGTTCACCCCAGTAACGTTGTCTTGAGAAGATCCAGTCACGCAAACGGAATGAAATGGAGCGTTTACCTTTGCCTTTTTCTTCTAAGATGGCTGCTAGTTTTTCAACGGCTTCCTCAATCGTTTCAATACCATCAATTTCCCCAGAGTTAATGTGTTTACCCTGTCCAGTGTAAGGTAATTTTTCACCATCTTTTGATTCAATAACTGGAATGATATCCAAGTCATATTTCTTCGCAAAATCAAAGTCACGTTCATCATGCGCTGGTACTGCCATTACTGCACCGAAGCCGTATGAACCGAGCACGTAGTCGCCGACCCAAATAGGTACACGACGACCATTGATTGGGTTGATTGCGTAAGCCCCCGTGAACACACCTGTTTTGTCTTTTTCAAGTTCGGTACGTTCCATATCGCTCTTGCGCGCTGCCTGTTCAACATAGGCATCAACAGCCGCTTTTTGTTCAGGTGTCGTGATCTTTTCAACTAAGTCATGTTCTGGTGCGAGTACACAGAATGTCGCACCGTATAGCGTATCCAAACGTGTAGTAAAGATTTGGAAGCTATCGTCTGTCTCTTCAACATCGAAAGTCACGTCAGCACCGACAGAGCGCCCAATCCAATTACGCTGCATTTCTTTAATTTGGTCTGGCCAGTCAAGATCATCTAAGTTATTCAACAAACGATCGGCATAAGCGGTAATTTTCAACACCCATTGTTCCAACGGTTTACGAACGACTGGGAAGCCCCCACGTTCCGTCTTACCATCGATGACCTCTTCGTTTGCGAGAACGGTGCCTAAGTCCTCACTCCAATTGACCATCATTTCATCTTTGTAAGCGAGACCTTTTTCGTAAAGTTTTGTAAAAATCCATTGCGTCCACTTCATGTAGTTAGGATCGGTCGTATTGATTTCACGATCCCAGTCATAACTGAAACCCAATGATTTAATCTGTCGTTTGAAGTTATCGATATTCTGCTGTGTAAAATCTGCCGGATCATGCCCTGTATCTAAGGCATACTGTTCGGCAGGCAATCCGAAAGCATCCCAACCGATTGGATGTAGCACATTCTTCCCCTGCGCACGTTTAAAACGTGACATAATATCCGTTGCGGTATAACCTTCAACGTGTCCGACGTGCAATCCTTGACCGGATGGATAAGGGAACATATCTAAGACATAGTATTTTTCCTTATCTGCATCTTTCTCAACATGATATGTTTGGTTTTCTTCCCAAACATCTTGCCACTTTTTCTCAATAATATGATGGTTAAAGCTCATCAGCTATACTCCTTTCAATGAAAAAACGTCCTGAGCATACACTTCGCATGCTAACAGGACGCTTCTAAACGCGGTACCACCCATTTGTTGACTCTCTTCATGCTTTATAACGCGAGCGAAGCGTCACATCTCACCAACTTGTCAGTTTAATGCGAGTTACGATTCAGATGAGTTCGGATAATGTTAATTCTGTGTTCACACCAACCACACAGTCGCTGATAATCACATTAACCTACTACTTCCAAAAAGATGATACCGTCATTATGTCGCAATTCATGGAAAATTGCAACACAGGTTATTAAATATTCAAAATATTCCTTCATCCTAAGACGTCGCTACTTCGCTGGGATCGTCAACACTTGTCCTGGCAAAATTAATGCATTCGCTGAACCAAAGTTATTAGCTTTCAATAAAGCATCTAAAGTCACACCATTATTAACCGCAATACGATACAAGTTATCGCCTGCTTTGACGGTGTATTTACCACTAGTAGCTGTTGTTGTCTGGGTCGCTTGGTTTGTCGCACTTGGTTTTGACACCACCGATTGTGTTGGACGGCTCTGTGCTTGCGGTCTTTGTGTCGTCTGTTGCATTGAAACTTGACCGCTAACACGTACTTTTTGTCCAACATAGAGATTAGCATTCTTAAAGCCATTCAACGCTTGGAATTGCGCGAGTGTCAGACCATGCGTCGTCGCAATACGCCATTGTGTATCGCCAGATTTCACTGTGTAGTAGGCACCCGTTACTGATGACTGTTGTTGTGATTGAACAGTAGGACGTGACACCGTTGCGTTTGTGCTAGTTCCCTTAGACATTGACTGGCTTGCGTTAGACTGTGCGTTTCCGCTACCTGCGTACAAGACTTGACCTGGGAAAATCAAGTTTGAAGTTAAACCATTTGCACGTTTCACCTGGTCAATGGAAACGCCTAAGTTCTGTGCCACCGTCCATAAACCATCGCCTGCTTTGACTGTGTAGCTCTTGCCGTTGCCTTGTGGGCGTGCAGCATTCGATGACGCGTTCGAACTGTTCGGTCTATTCGCCGGTTTAGAAGTAGATTGACTCGCATTTGACTGTGCGTTTCTGCTACCTGCGTACAAGACTTGACCTGGGAAGATCAAGTTTGAAGTTAAACCATTTGCACGTTTCACTTGGTCAATGGAAACACCTAAGTTCTGTGCTACGGTCCACAAACCGTCACCCGCTTTAACCGTGTAACTCTTGTTGTTGCCTTGTGGGCGTGCAGCATTCGAAGACGCGTTCGAACTGTTCGGTCTATTCGCTGGTTTAGAGGCAGATTGACTCGCATTTGACTGTGCACTTCCACTGCCTGCGTACAAGACTTGACCTGGGAAGATCAAGTTTGAAGTTAAACCATTTGCACGTTTCACCTGGTCAATAGAAACGCCTAAGTTCTGTGCTACGGTCCACAAACCGTCACCCGCTTTGACCGTGTAACTCTTGCCACTGTTTTGTTGCGGTTTCTGCGTTTCGGAACTGTTGCTACCTTGACTTTGAGATGGTGTACCTGTCGATGGCTTAACAGAGACAGGGCCTTGATCGAAACGCGTTAAATCGTTGGATTCGATAATACTGTTCAACTTCGTGGCATAAGACGTATCTGTCGCATATCGTCCTGTCAATGCAGCTGTCGCATCACGGTAACTATTCGTATTACTCTTCCATACGCCGGAATAGAAGTTAGGATCACCAGAAATACCACCGCGAATTAAGTTAACGTAATCTTGTAACGACTCGCGAACACTCGGATATTTACGGAAACCATCATTGATTTGGTAATAATTACCTGTCCCGTCATCTTCTAACGTATTAAAGTCAACGGAATTTCCTTGGTAACTACCTTTAATCCCAAATAAGTTATTGTATGGTTCTTGAGATAACTGACTAGAACCCCAACCCGTTTCCAAGATAGCCTGAGCCATCATGACAGACGCGTAGAGATCATTTTGGCCTGCTAATTCGCTAGCTGGACCAGCAATTTTACTCAAAAATGGATTATTAATATCGTACGTCGTGCCATTCGGTGCAGCCATAACAGCGTGGTCAGCGGCTACAGATTGATAAGCAGCAAGCGTGAATACGGAACCGAGTACGGTCGCACCTGTTGCTAATGTTTTCTTCAAATTCTGATTCATGCGCAAGACTAAATCCTCCTGTATGCGATAATCTCCCAACATTATCTAATTTCTCTATGTTATTATAGACTAAAATTTAGAGCGCTGAAATAATTTTCTGCTTTGAAATCTATTTTTAATATTAGTTAGGGGTAAGGGAGCTTAGTTGGTAATGAAACTATCCTTGAAATTTAATCAACAATTAATTTTGATTCAGTTATTGTTTATGATCCATCCAATTATTTTGCCATTATTGTTTAGTGCATTGATTGGAGTGCGTTACAGTGGGATTACATTGTCGACATTAACCATTTTCGGTTTACTTTTTTGTTTACAACAACTATACGTTTTCTTTACACAACAAAAATCACTCTGTCTCAGCCGAAGTAAGAACTATATTATTTTTTTAGAAATTGCTTATCTCGTATTAACGTTGATCAATTTCTTCCAACAACCACTATGGATTGCGATTTTACCAATTATCCAGTGGTTAATCGTACATTCCTATATATTCGGAAACGTGTTAGCGCCAAAGAGTCATTTACTCTTCTATACACTGCAGCTCTTACTCTTCCAAACACAATTCTTATACGCGACCAATAGCTTAGTTCCTGGTTTTCGTGGGCTCTGGATTAGTTTCCTGGCACTTTTAGGCGGTGTTCTTACTGTCTATCCTTTCTTCATGCCGGACACACAAAAGGTGAATAAACCGGCCACATTTGGTATGGGAATCATTGCTTTTGTTTTATCGACAGTATTTGCTTTCTGGTTGAGTGATATGCGTTGGTATACGATTCTACTCGCTGAGCTATTATTGATGATTACTTCTGTTCCGATCAGTTTCATCTATTATCGCTCAAATCATTCATTAACGACTGACGAAACCATTACACAACCAACTGCTAAAACACCTAAAAAACGCCGAGACGCTTCAGACTCGTATAACAACCGTCACCGATAATGAAATGATCCATCACATCGATGCCCATTAACTTACCGCAGTCAACGAGACGCTTGGTAAACGCAATATCTGCATCTGATGGTTCGGGATTTCCAGACGGATGATTGTGTGCAACAAAGAGATGCGCGGCTGAGGCACGTACTGCTTCACGGAAAATTTCACGCGGATGTGCCACGGAACTATCTAACGAACCAATGAACAGCGTCTTTTTAAAGATGACTTCCTGTTTGATATTAACGAAAGCAGCGACCACATGCTCTTGTTCGAGTCCCTGTAATTCTTTTATAAAATACTCGCCAGCAATCTGTCCAGATGTTAGCGCGATCGTCTTTTCACGTTTCGCATGGAATAAGCGTTCACCGAGCGCAATACTTGCCATTACTGTTAGCGCCTTACTAGGTCCGATGCCTTGTACTTCTAATAATTCTTCGTACGTGGCGTGGCGGAAAGCATAAAGTGAGCCAAAATGATTGAGAATACGCATCACCATTTGAATCACATTTTCACCGCGTGCACCGGTTCGAAGTAAGATGGCTAACAGTTCATAATCTGGTAACGCCTTAGCGCCGTATTCGCGCAATCGCTCGCGCGGTCTAAGTTCTTCAGGCATATGGTGGATGGTTTGTGTCGCAGCGGGTTGATATTTCTTATCATCAGTCATGTGACCACTCCTTATTTTATGTGTTCACTATTTAAATACGTTGCTTTTGAAAAGATTAGCGACCATATTCTCATTACATACAAAAAAGTGCATCGTGAGAACGATGCACTTTTTTTATAATCATGCTTTTAATTCTTCGATACGCTGTTTGACAGCAGCTAATTTTTCACTGTAATCCTTGCCTTTATCGCGTTCCTTCTGAACGACAGCTTCCGGCGCACCGTTAACGAATCCTTCATTTGAAAGTTTCTTCTCAACACGATCCACTTCGCTCTGCCATTTTTCCGCTTCTTTTTCAAGTCGTGCGATTTCATCCGCCAAATCAACCAGTCCTTCGAGTGGTAGGAAGACATTTCCGCCTTCAAAGAACATCGCTACTGCTTTGTCTGGTGACGCTAACGTTTCATCAATCGCTAGTGATTTTGGATTCAAGAAGCGATCCAAGTAACTCTCATGTGCCGATAACATCTCTTGCGTTTCGTGATCATTTGGTTGAATCAAAATGTCGATCGGTTTAGATAGCGGCGCATGGTTCTCATTACGTGCGTTACGTACCGCGCGAATCAAGCTAATCAATTGTTGCATGTGTTTCGATGCAGATTCGAAAATCTGTTCTTCGTGCACGGTTGGATATGCAGAAGTGACGATCGTTTCACCCTCGTGTGGGAAGTCTTGCCAAATAGATTCCGTGACAAATGGCATGATTGGATGTAATAGACGCAATGTCTGATCAATCGTATAAGCAAGTACACTGCGTGTCTTATGTTTACGTGCCTCATCGTCGCCATTCAAGGTTTCCTTCGTCATTTCAATGTACCAGTCACAGAGATCATCCCAGATAAAGTGGTATAGCTTGTCACCCGCAATACCAAATTCAAAGCGATCGAAGTTTTCTGTCACAGCCTTAATTGTTTCATTCAGACGTGTCAAAATCCACTGATCCTCGATAGCCGTCACATCACTCAAGTCGATTTCATCGTACGTCAAGCCATCTAAGTTCATCAAGGCGAAACGACAAGCATTCCAAATCTTATTGATGAAGTTCCAGGCGGATTCTAATTTTTCTGGATAATAACGAATATCTTGACCTGGTGTAGAACCTGTGGCTAGGAACCAGCGCAAGGCATCAGCCCCATATTTATCAACGACATCCATTGGGTCGACACCGTTTCCGAGCGACTTAGACATTTTACGTCCTTGACTGTCGCGGATCAAACCGTGAATTAAGACG
The DNA here is from genome assembly GCF_053762225.1 of Aerococcus vaginalis. Lineage (NCBI taxonomy): Bacteria > Bacillati > Bacillota > Bacilli > Lactobacillales > Aerococcaceae > Aerococcus > Aerococcus vaginalis. The sequence continues at coordinate 115,932 of NZ_JBSMYC010000004.1, read as the reverse complement.
TTCTTAAACGGACGCTCGCCCGTGAATTCTAAGGATTGGAAAATCATACGACTGACCCAGAAGAAGATAATATCGTAACCTGTAACCAACGTATCAGTTGGGAAATAGCGCTTGAAGTCTGCCGCTTCCGTATCTGGCCAACCCATAGTAGAGAATGGCCATAACGCAGAACTAAACCACGTGTCTAATACGTCAGATTCCTGTTCCCAGTTTTCGATATCCTCAGGCTCTTCCATGCTGACGTAAACTTCACCAGTTTCTTTGTGATACCATGCTGGAATACGATGACCCCACCATAATTGTCTGGAGATTACCCAGTCATGAACATTTTCCATCCAACGCAAGAATGTATTTTCGAAACGTTCTGGATAGAAGTCCACACGTGATTCTGTTTTTTGATTGGCAATCGCCTGTTCTGCTAATTTGTCCATACGAACGAACCACTGAGTAGAGAGGCGCGGTTCAACAACGGCACCTGAACGTTCAGAATGCCCCACTGAGTGCGTAATATCTTCAACTTCGAGTAAGTAACCGCCAGCTTCCAAATCTTTAACGATCGCTTTACGGCATTCTTCGCGCGTCATGCCTTCATACTTACCTGCTTTTTCGTTCATGGTAGCATCCGGATTCATCACATTGATGCTTTCTAAATTATTGCGTTGCCCCACCGCGAAGTCGTTTGGATCATGCGCTGGTGTAATCTTCACCGCTCCCGTTCCAAATTCCATATCTGCATGTTCATCACCGACAATTGGAATCTCACGATTAACAATCGGTACGATGACTTTTTTGCCGATAATATCTTTATAACGTTCATCTTTCGGGTTAACAGCAATGGCCGTATCGCCTAACATGGTCTCTGGACGTGTAGTAGCAATTTCAAGATCGCGACTACCATCAGCGAGTGGGTAACGGACATGCCAGAAATGACCCGCATCATCAGAGTATTCGACTTCGATATCCGATAATGCCGTTTGGAATTCTGGATCCCAGTTGATAATGTATTCTCCACGGTAGATTAAACCTTTATTGTAAAGATCAACAAAAACTTTACGAACGGCTTTGTTTAATCCTTCATCTAAAGTAAAGCGTTCACGATTATAGTCGACAGAAATCCCCATCTTTGCCCATTGTGAGCGGATCGTTTCTGCGTATTCTTCTTTCCATTCCCACGTTTTATCGATGAACTCCTCGCGCCCCAAATCGTAGCGTGATTTACCTTCCTGCTCACGAATACGTGCTTCCACTTTCGCTTGCGTCGCGATACCCGCATGGTCCATACCTGGCAACCATAACGTATCTAGCCCTTGCATACGTTTTTGGCGAATCAACATATCCTGTAACGTCACGTCCCAAGCATGCCCTAAGTGCAATTTACCCGTCACATTCGGCGGAGGGATAACGACTGAATAAGCCGGGACGGACTGATCCCCATTCGGCTCAAAATAGCCTTTATCTACCCATTCTTGGTAACGGCCAGCCTCGACTTCATTCGGCTGGTACTTCTTTGACATTGAAACTTCTTGCATTCTATCACTCCATTCCACTAAAAAAGCCCTATTCCTAATTAGGAATAGGGCGCTATGACTGCGCGGTGCCACCTACACTTCTCACTCTTTGTTAACGAGGGATTCCCCGGACACAATTGTCAGTTTGTAAGCAACCATTGAGTGGACGACCTGCACGTCTTACACCTGAACCGTGCTCGCTCTAAAGGTATCCATTCTCAAACCTCTCACGCATCACTCTTTTGCTATCTACTGATGTGCCTAAAGTATAGCATTCCCGCTTAAAAAGTCAATGACGACTCAAACGACTTACTTCTTTTTAGCATTTCGTTTATCAATTTTGAAGCGTTCTTTGAGTTCTTCTTCAGTGGCTTCGCTATTACGCAATAAGTGTTTGTTTGCCTGACGTTTTTGGCGAATTTCTTCGAACATGGACCAACCGAATAAGAAAGCAGCGACCCAATACAAGAATGTCCATTCAAACAATGCACCAACAAGAACAACTGCGGCACATAAGCCTAAAAGCAACTGGTTAGGTTTTAATGTACTCATCCTATTGTTCCTCTCTGCGTTTAACTTTACCACGCCATTCGTTGAAACCATCTTCCAAGATGTATATACGTTCATAGCCTGCTTTTTTGAGTTGTTTTGCCATACGCGTCGCCACGTTTACACCATCATCATACAAAAAGATGTCACGATTTTTTGATAATCCCGGCAGACCGATTTTAGTCTGTGAATACGGAATATTGCGCGCACCTAAGATATGTGCAGATTGAAATTCATTCGACTCACGAACATCAATCACCTGCGCTTTGTGCATCCGTGCTCGAAAATCCTGTTGCGAAATCATTTCAGCATTCTGACGACGTACCAACCACATAAATAGTTGGTATCCGAAGAATGCAATCGCAATCGCTGCAGTAATCGCTAAAATCATTTGGAAGCCTGTCATATTGTGTTCAAACCCTCTCCACTACTATTAATCAGTATCTCCATCATACTATAGAAGCTGGGTGTTGTCATCGAAACAATGTATTAAAAACACCGTGATTGAGAATAATTGTGGTCGCAATAATCAAGAAAACACCAATCCCTGTCACGATACGCCAATCAAATCCGGCTTCTTTCGTTTGCTGATCAACAATCAACGTCGCTAAGAAGCCACCAACGAAACCACCCATATGACCCCAAATGTCGATCCCAGGCGTCATTAAATTACCGATAATATTAATAATCAACAGTAACTTATACTGCTGCCCCATCGCATGATAATAGGGGTTATGCGGCGCCAAATAATCCATTGCGATGAAATAGGCGAATAGCCCAAACAGAGAGGTGCTCGCACCAGCAGAGATCGCTGTACTAAACTGATAACTGAATAGGTTACCCATAATTCCGCTCAATAAATATAAAACAAAAAAGCGCCAATGTCCGAGTTGCCACTCAACCTCACGCCCTAAAAAATAAAGCATGATGGAATTTAATAATAAATGTTCAAAACCGAAATGAATAAATATCGGTGTAATGAATCGCCAGTATTCACCCGCATATGCAATGACGGTCGCTTCCTTAACACCGAAAGAATAAACTGCTAATTGACCAGTCGGACTCATACCGATCACATAAACGATCAACTGAATCGCCAAGAATAAATACATCACAAACGGTTGTTTCTTAGACATCGGTCTTCTCCTCTCTCGAAACCTTCATGATATAAAAAAACGACAGCCAAACTGCTGTCGATTTTTTTCATTTCAATTTTTGATTATTCCATTATTTTACTTCACGGAACAAGCAAACTTTTTGAAGTTTTGGACTGTATTTCTTTAATTCTAAACGGTCTGGATTGTTACGACGATTCTTTTCAGTCAAGTAAACACGTTCGCCTTTCAATTCAGTGTTTTCGAGTACGATATTCACACGCATGATAACCCTCCTCACAATTCGTAATTAAAAGCAGTCAAAATTTTATCACAGTTGCCGGCACTTTTCAACTGATTAATTAGTCACTCTCTGTATTATCTGATGCTTATTCATCTTCGGCATCAGCACCAGGATTGAAGTATTGTTGGAATAAATCTGCCGCTAAATCCACTGCTGCAGAATCCTGTTCTTCATAGTGGATATTTGGAATAACGATTGAAATCGCAATTTCAGGATTATCGAATGGCGCATAACCAACAAATGTACTATTCGTCACACCATCACGAATTTCAGCCGTACCCGTTTTCCCAGCAATCGTCTGTGCTGCGCCGGATAATTTTCTGTAAGCTAAACCGTTAGGATCATTCGCCACTGACCAGAAGCCTTGTTGGATACGTTCAATCACTTCTTGAGGAATTTGTAGCTGATTCAACATCTCAGGTTGTGACTGATAGATCAATTGGCGATGGTCATCATCGATGTTGAGGCGTTGCTTCTCGATGTAGTCTAAATAATGCATCGCCATGCGCTGACCGTTATTCGCAATCGTTGAAACGTATTGATTCAACTGTAATGGCGTAAATGTATCAAACTGACCAAATGACAAGTCAATCGCATTACCCGGTGATTCAATTTGACCAGTAATTCCTTCTGCTTCATTTGGCAAGTCAATACCTGTTGAAACACCGAGACCAAATTGGCGATACACATAACGAAGTTTTTCCGCCGTCGACGGATCTAAGTCTCCGAGTGACATGCCAGCTTGATACTCTGTCAAGCCTCCGATGGCCATCGCAGTACGGATCATATACACGTTCGATGAGCGCATCAATGCTTGGATATCATTGAAGGTTTTCGGAGATGTATCACTCGACGCCCACCAAGAAGCCTTACGTGGTGTGCCAAGGAAGTCTAATGGTTGATCGACCCATGTATTATTCTCTGGCGTCAATACGCCGTAGTGATAACCTGCAGCGATCGTCGCACCCTTGATCACAGACCCTGCCACAAAGGAAGAGCTGAACGTACCGAGCGCATCATCGATAATTTCGCCATTTTCATCAATACGACGTCCTACTAGACTGAGCAGTTCGCCCGTCTGTGGTTTTGAAGCCACAATATAGATCGAATTATTCTCCGGATTTGTACGACCACGCAAATAACTATCTGCAATATCTCGGAAAGCCTTTTGAAGCTCAATATCAAACGTTAAACGAATATTGCTACCTTCTTCACCTGAATAAGCTTCTTTTGTCTCGGTAACTTCCCCGTTCTGATTGATCGATGTCTCATGACGCGACTTCGATCCGCGAATATAGGGGTCTAATACTTGTTCGAGGTAAGCATCCCCCACACGATCATTGCGTGCATAGCCATGACTCAAGTAACCTTGTGCTTGATCCTCAGGTAAGCCGCGGCTCTCAGATGTCACACCACCGAGGATACTGCGCATGAGATCGCCTTCTGGGTATGTACGGTTCCAATCGACCGTAATATCGACCCCAGGTAATTCTGCACGATGCTCACTGACCATTGCAATTTCAGATTCTGAAACATCTTGATTTTTGATGAACGTCTGCGATAACGCATAGGCTGCATTCATCTTTTTGAAAATGGTAGCTTCCTGCTGTTGTTGGTCATCGAAGTTAATATCCTCATCCGTCACACGGTTAACTTGCGCTTCGTTGAGTTCATTATCTTCGAGTTGTTTCTCTTCAATCGAGAGACGATCGATGACTTCTTTTTGATTCGATGCCACGAAGTAATCCTTACGATCACGATCTGTCAGCCCATCTGTCGGCACCGTAATCATCGTTGCGAGGCGTTGTGCCGTCTTCGCCATCTCTTCGCCAGGTACATTCGGACCGCGCGTATAGGCGATCGCTTGTTCCCCTTCATTACCGACGAGCAATTCGCCATTACGATCCTCGATGAGTCCACGTGGTACACTCTGTTTCGAAATGTTTGTATCGATTTTATCAATCAATTGCTGATAAATATCGCCATTGACAATCTGTAAATCAGCTAAGCGAACCATTAAAAATATAAACGCGATGAAAATAACAATTAATAGAATATCGAGGCGTCCCATATAACGACGCAATCTGTGATTTCCTCTGATATTTTCTTGACGTTTTGATCGTCTTTTTTTAGTGCTTTTTACATTTTGATTTTGTTTTCGTTGCTGATTTTTATCTTTAAAACTCGTTTGGAATGTCTGCCAGCGATGTTTCATCGACTGAGACATTTGCTTAGGCGTTTGACGCCCCACTTTTTTCAAAAAATCACCCACTTTGCCACATTGTCACTATATTATAGGCGAATGACGGCTAAAATGTCATTAAGTTTCCTTTAATTTCATAGAAATTTTAAATAATACAGCGCATCGTTCGCTAATTATCTCACGATGCACAATTCATGTTATCATAGTCAACAGCCAACAGGGGATGATAAATCTGATATCATCGCATATACCTAAAGAGAGGGTTTATTAATGAAAATTTTCCGTTTGTTTTATGATAGTTTATTCCACTACCCAAAGACCATTTACGCCTACCATATGCGCTTAGGTGCTCGCATACTTTATTTATTGCTGTTGAGTCTCATTATGGTCGTTCCTATTTTGCCTAGAATTTCGAATGTGATGGACACTTGGGATACCAATCGTCACGCCATTATCAGTTCCATCCCTGAATTCGAAACATCTGGTGAGACCATTCAATCAAATACACAACCTTTCGTTAATCAGACTGACTTCATCACTTATACTTTCGATCCAGAAGATCATATCGATCAAACGAACATCACGCCATCTGATAGTTCTGTGGTCGCCTTTAAAACCGGACAACAAGCATTCTCTGTCAGCGTCATGGATCAAGAAGTGATGCGATTCCCATATGACGGTCGTGAAGCTGACACGGATGTCCAAAAAGATTTCATTTCACGTGCGACAAATCTACCACGACCTGCTGTCTACGTTGCCGTGTACATCAGTTCATTCATGTCAATGCTCTTTAACGCGTTGATGCTTAGCATTCTCTTCGATTTTATGCGTCTCGCTCGCGAACTCCAGATGCCCTTTGGACGTAAATTTAATTTTACGCTGGCCGCAATGACCATGCCGGCTGTCTTTTCTTCATTAATTGCACTGGCCATCCCGGCGTTCACAGTGAGTCAGTCCATGTTAATCTTCTTTATGGGTTGGTTACTGTTGTTCTACATTTCATCAAATACCCGTGTCATTCCACTAGATAAAGACAACTGGATGAATAATAAACGTAACGATAAATAATATTGACAAAACAAATGCCACATCGCTCTCTTCGGTGATGTGGCATTTGTTGATTAACGACGACGGCGCTTCTGGCGACGTTGTTTTTGTTTATAGCTTTTAATATTTTCTTGTAGTTTCTTCTTGTAGCCCGGTTTCACTTTTTTCTTCTTGTTTTGATTAATCATCGCGCGAATTTTTGGATCATCAGCATCAGAATGTTGTTTCTTACGCGCTTGTCGTGCATTAGGGTCCTGCGCTTTCACCCAACGTCCACCACGAATATCCTTGATATCGAATATAAGACCTTTATTCATTAGATATTCAACGGCCGGCCATTCGTCTGGATGGTAGAACGTCACCGAACGTCCGGATAAGCCACGGCGTCCAGTACGTCCCACACGATGGATGAAGAATTCAATTTCATTCGGAATCTCATAATTAATGACATCCGAAACGCCGTCGATATCTAGCCCACGACTTGCCAAATCACTTGCAACCACATATTGGAAATCGAGATGATTGATTTGGCGCATGACACGTTTGCGTTCTCTCGCACTGAGGTCGCCGTGAATCTTGGTGACGGATAATCCCTTTTCGTGGAGAAAAGTATACAACTCATCGACAGTTTCTTTGGTATTAGCAAAGATAATCGCTAAGTACGGTTGACCGAGCGTTAATACTTCATACAATAACTCTTTACGGTCACGGCCACGTACGGGCATCAAGATATTTTCTACGTTTTCTGAGATCTGTTGTCCCGAGTCGATGACTACCCATTCTGGATGCGCCATATACTTCGTCAGGAACGGTTTTAACTTATCCGGAACAGTCGCAGAGAATACATACATATGAAGGTCGTCTGGCATCTGTCCAGCAATCTGATCCACTGTCCCGAGGAATCCCATATCTAATGTCATATCCGCTTCATCGACCACAAAATGTGTTACATGATAGAGATCAATCAGAAGACGTTCAGAGAGTGCTAATAAACGTCCAGGTGTGCCGATAACAATTTGTGGAATAATCGTCTGCAATTTTTCTTCCTGTTGCTTGCTGTCAATACCACCGTACGCACGTTCAATACGAATTTCCCAATCAAACGCACGTGTGATGTCTGATGCCGTATGATAGAGTTGCTCGGCCAATTCGCGGCTCGGCGCGGTAATAACTAACTGCGTTTCTTCCTTATTTTCTAATTGATCAATCAATGGTAATAAGAACGCATGCGATTTACCAGAACCGGTTTGACTCTGACCAACCACATTTTCGCCTGCTTGAATTAACGGGATGATTTTTTCTTGGATCGGTGTCGGCTGTTTAAAACCGAGCTGTTCAATCGCTTCATTAATCGGCGGTGAAAAATTAAACTCACTAAATTTCATACTTTTCCTCAATTCTTTTTAACTGTGAACCTTTTCCTTAAACTTATTCTTTATGATATTATAGTAGATAACGATCAACGTAAAGCGTCCGATAGCAAGACGCTATTAATCACCATTATACCTTGAGAAAGGATGGAAAACATGGTTCAATCACAACCCGCTGCATCCGGGCTAATTGTTCTCTTCGGTGCAACCGGAGATCTGGCTGCGCGAAAACTATATCCTGCCATTTATCAATTATATAAGCGTCAACGCTTGGATCAACATTTTGCTGTTATCGGTACAGCGAGACGTCAGTGGGATACGGAATATTTCCGTCAAATGGTTGCTGAATCCATCCACAACTTTGTTCCCAACTATGATCCTGCCGTCTTACGAGATATGCTCAAACACTTTTTCTATGTGGCGAACGATGCGACGAAAACCGTTCATTTTTCTATTCTCAAAGAAAAAATGCTTGAGTTAAAAACAATTTTCAACTTGCAGGACGATTATCTGTATTACTTCTCGATTGCGCCACACTTGTTCTCGTTCGCAACCGAAAACCTCAAAAAAACAGGCATTACGGGTTTGCCGGGAACACACCGCGTACTCGTCGAAAAACCGTTCGGGCACGATCGTTCATCGGCGATTGCTTTGAATCGTGATTTGAATATCGCCTTCGATAGCGACAAGATTTATCGTATTGACCATTATGTTGGTAAGGAAACCGTACAGAACATTTGGTGTCTACGCCAATATAATCCAATTGTTGAATCAATTTGGAATCGAAATTTTATCGATAACGTTCAAATCACATTGAGTGAAGACTTACCAGTAGGGAGCCGTGGGGGGTACTACGATAGTAACGGTGCCCTACTCGATATGTTCCAAAACCATATTCTTCAAGTTATGGCTTTCGTCGGAATGAATCTGCCGACCGACACTTCCTCTGAAGCGCTACATCGTGAGAAAGCCGCTTTCTTGAAGTCAATCGATTCATTGAGCACCGAGCAAGTCGCCGCACAGCTCGTTCGCGGACAATACGGTGCTTCTGACAACGGCCACATGGTTGCTTATCGTGATGAAAAGAACATCAGCAAACAGAGCCATACTGAAACATTTGTGGCAGGAAAACTATTTAGTAATTATGACCGCTGGCGTGATGTGCCGTTCTACTTCAGAACAGGTAAACAACTCGCTAACGGTAAATACACGACGGTAGAGATTATCTTTAAATCGCAGTACAGCAGCTCTGAACATCCATCACGCTTGACGTTCGTTATTACGCCTGAGCTCGGTGTACGCTTCACATTAAACGAAAAATACTTCGGTAATATTGATGACGTGAAAGCAATGGACCTCTACCCAGAACAACAATCACTCAGCCATATGTATTTTGCAGACTCTTATGAAGGTATTATCTATCGTGCACTTCGCGGTGATAAGACAGTATTTACTACTATGGACGAATTGAATGAACAATGGCGCATTACCGATAGTATTCGAAATGCCTGGACGGAAATGCCAGATCCAGAATTTCCAAACTATCCTGCCCTGTCTTATGGTCCAGAAGATGCGTTGAAACTGATCGATAGCGATCAGCGTTGTTGGATCGATGAACCACAATGGCGTTCCAAAAAGAGATAATGATTGATATGAAAAAGGACTCGACATGACATCGAGTCCTTTTATTTATTGCACAATCGCTGCAAGTTCTTCGACCATTTGTTTGATTTCTTCCTGATCTTTGGCAGTCGCACCACTCGCTTTAGCATGTCCGCCGCCGTTATGTTGTTCTGCAATACCATTGATTGCTGGAACCTTTGAACGTAAGTGACAACGGTATTGACCATCTGGTAACTCAACGAAAGTAATCCATGCTTTCACACCTTCAACTGTCCCTGGTAATTGAACAATATTGTGTGCTTGTTCTGCAGTCATATTTAATTCATCGAGAACTGTCTTCGGTACAATAACGTAATTGGCTTTACCATCAGCGACTAAATGCATATGTGTCAGAGAGTAGCCTTGTAATTTAGCTTGTGATTCAGACTGCGTATTCGTTTCTTGCATACGTTCGCTCGCGTTAAAATCATATTCTAATAAAGCTGCTGCGGTATACAATGTTTTTGAGGTCGTATTGTCGAATAAGAAACGTCCAGTATCACCGACCATTCCCATAAAGAAGGCTAACGCTGCATCGTCAACCATCTTCAAATCATTACTGTCATCGAGAATCACACTCGCCCAGATTTCACTCACGGAACTGGCAGAAGTATCAACAAATAATTCATCTCCATACGGATCAATGTTTGGATGATGATCAATCTTCAATAATTTGTCGCCTGTATTATAACGATCATCATCGATGCGCGGTGTATTGGCCGTATCATTAACGATCACGAGCGCCCCGTTATACGTATCGTCACTAATTTCATCCATCAGTCCGAGTCGGCTTAAAGATGGCTCATTAAAACCTACTGCATAAATTTTCTTTTCTGGATATGTGGCACGTAGACTTTCACGTAAGCCAAGCTGTGACCCAACTGCGTCGGGATCTGGATTAACATGACGGTGAATAATAATCGTATCATAGGCTTCGATCGCTTTTAAAATTTCGGTATTAAACATAAACTTCTCCTATTCTGTCTGTGCATTCTTATTTTGATGATAACGTCCAATGGGTAACTTAATATTTTCATATTCCGATTGATTCAAACGGCCGAGTGTCACACCTAACAAACGGATACCACGCGTGACGTCGCCATAATTATCCCATAAACTTTGGGCTTCGGGATAGATATCTTCATAGGTGCTGATTGGTGCAGTCAATGATACTTGACGCGTAGCTGTTGTGAAATCCACATAGCGATACTTTAAGATCACAACCTCCCCGAAAACTTTCTTTTGAGCGACATGATCAGCCACAGAACGCGAAAGTCGTCGTAAGGTTTCACTCACATCATCTTCGCTGTAGAGATAGGGATATAATGTAGTTTCATTCCCAATCGATTGACGTTTACGTCCTGTCTTCACTGGGCGATTGTCGACGCCACGGACACGTTCATAAATCGCAAGGCCACCTTTCCCAAAGTAGCGCAAGCAGTCCTCTTGCGTTAAGGCACGCAAATCTTTGCCAGTGGTGATACCATCCTGTGCTAATCGTTCACTACTTCGTTTGCCAATGCCGTAAATATCCTTTACCGGCAGTTGATCGATGAATTGCACTGCATGTTCAGGCGTAACCACAGTGATCCCGTGCGGTTTATGATGATCGGACGCGAGTTTCGCAATAAATTTGTTATAAGATACACCGATACTACAGGTCAGATGTAATTCCACCGCAATCATTGCTTGGATGCGTCTGGCAACCTCTAACGCCGAACGTAAGCCATATTTATTCTCTGTCACATCCAGGAAAGCTTCATCAATCGATAATGGTTCAATCTTATCTGTAAAGCGGCGAAAAATCTCACGCACTTGCTTTGAGACTTGTCGATAATAATCATGACGGCCGTGCACAAATATTCCCTGCGGACACAGACGATACGCTTCCTCTGCACTCATTGCTGAATGCACACCAAATTTTCGCGCTTCATAGCTTGCGGTTGATACTACGCCGCGCCCGCTATTCTCTCTAGGGTGTCGTGCAATAATCACCGGTTTCCCACGAAGTTTTGGATTGTCACGCTGTTCAATTGAGGCGTAGAATGCATCCATATCCACGTGTAAGATCTTGCGATTTTCTGCTGTCGTTGGTTCATTGAATTCTAAGATACCGATGCGCCTAACCATCATCTGTCATCACTCCTATGAGCTATGTTGATAGTGGGATAATAAATAGCTTCGTTGTCATATCTTTTGGGATTTTTATTTCTCGTTGGCCATCCATAACGACAGTCCCATCGTCTTCATGCTGTTTCAGTTGATAGCGATGCTGCAGATGTAATTGCAGACGATCCACCATCTGTAAGCAGTATTTCTCATCGAGCACACGCACCAATAAAAAGTCTTCACCTTCTGCCACTGCTACCAGTGGTTGGTTCGAAACGGTTGGTAGATCCCCATCTTTATCCGGGATCATGCCACCATGTGGACAATATTTCGGTGAATCGAGATACACATCCAAACGGTCCATAAATTCATCAGATGCATGATGCTCAAGATCTTCTGCTTCTTCATGCACTTCTTCCCATGAATAGCCCAATTTATCGTAAAGAAATACTTCCCATAAGCGATGACGCCGTATCACTTGTGCGGCAAAATGACGTCCTGTCTCGGTAAGCTCTACCCCTTGATACGGGATATTTTCCACAAGTCCCTCGTCCTGCAGGCGGTTGATCATTTCAGTCACCGAAGCGGCCGATACGTTCAAACCGTGACGAATGACTTTATTAGGAACGCGACGAGTCATTCCACCGAGTTCCGCAATTACCTTCATATAGTCGTCTTTGCTTCTAGACATCCCGTACATCTCCTCTTGACACCACTATTTAACGATAGAAAAGACCGAAGCAACAGGTTTACTTCGGTCCATTACTAAATAACTATTTGAGTAATTTATCCCAATCCATTTCATCGAGTTCAGGTACATTGAAACTCGTCGCTTCAATCTGCTCATAATCGAAATAACGATTTGGGGTTAATGTGGATACCGCCTGTTTCTTGTCTTTCATGGTATCTGGCGTCTGACGTTTCCAACCAAATGCTTCAAAATAAGTTGCGATATCTTTGGCGCGAACCGTCTGATAACCTTCACGATTAAATTGTCGTGCTTTCTTTCTGAATTGCGGCCATAAGCGGAGTCGCTGCCATTTTGTTAGTGTCATTAGGCATTACCCTTAGTCTTCGTTGTGATTGTCAATATCTGCTAAGTTCTCATCGACAGTTGATGCGGTTGCTTCAGTCGTTTCGCGTTGGTCACCGTGTGATGAAATACGCATCACAGCACCACGCTCAAATACTAAAAAGATACCCTCTGCATCAAGTGTAATAGTGTTTGCGTTTAATTCAGACACCTTACCGTGCAAACCGGAACGCAAAATCACTTCATCACCAACTGCTAATGAACTGATCATTTCTTGGTATTGTTGTTGTTGTTTCTTTGCTGGACGGATCATCAAGAAGTACATCATTCCGAACAGAACAACAAACATTAAAATTGAAACTAAAATACGATTACCCCCTTACCATTCGATTCTAATATATTTTATCATTTATCACATTCTCGTTCAATTACGTTCAATCGCCACATCAGGATTATTTCTTGCACCACGTAATCATCGCTGTCTCTAAATCTACGTCTAGTTCAATGCTATCGCCCGCTTCAATGTCACCAGCAATTATGGCGCGTGCCAGTAACGTTTCAACTCGATCAGTAATCAAACGACGCAGCGGACGAGCGCCGAAAGCTGGTTCATACGCGTCGATTGCTAATCGCTCAGCCAAAGCATCCGTGTATGTCAGCGTAATCTCCTGCTCCATGAGCCGCTCCTGTAGTTCGTGCATCAGTTTTGAGACAATGCCGGTCAACTGCGCTTGAGATAGTGGCGTGAAGAAAATTGTATCATCAATTCGATTCAAAAATTCCGGTTTAAATCGTAGATGCAATTCACTTCGCACATCCTCTTGTACTTCCTCAGATAGCTGTTCACTATTTGGCTGTGATTCAGCAAAATCGAGTAGCGCTTCGGAACCAATATTACTCGTCATAACTAATAAGGTATTTCTGAAATCAATCACATGTCCCTGACTATCAGTGAGACGCCCATCATCTAAAATCTGTAATAGTAAGTTAAAGACATCCGGATGTGCTTTTTCGATTTCATCAAGCAATACGACGGCGTATGGATGACGGCGCACAGCTTCCGATAGCTGCCCCCCTTCTTCGTAACCGACATAACCCGGTGCCGCACCAACGAGACGCGAAACGCTGATCTTATCCATGTATTCACTCATATCGAGGCGCACCATGTTATCTTCTGAATCGAACAGTGTTTCAGAGAGTGCTTTAGCAAGTTCCGTTTTCCCAACACCAGTTGGACCGAGGAATAAGAATGAACCAATCGGGCGATTAGGATTTTGAATGCCGGCACGCGATCGCAAGATGGCATTGCTGACACTATTAACCGCATCATCCTGTCCGACAACACGCTGATGGAGAATCTCTGGCATCTGTAATAGCTTCTCACGTTCACTCTGTACTAATTTAGCTACAGGTATCCCCGTTTGCGAAGCCACGACTTCCGCAATACGCTCTGGCGTTACCGAGTCATGAATGAGAGAGTTCTCATCATCCGCATTTTGCTGTTCAACCTCTAATTCAGCAATCTCTGCCATCAATGATGGAATAGTGCCATGCTGTAACTTTGCAGCTGTTTCTAAATCATAATTCGTCTGTGCTTGTTCGAGATCACGTTTCGCTTGATCAAGCGCTTCACGTTTCTCTTGGACAATCTCAAAGACGTGCTTTTCTTGCTCCCACTTTGTGGTTAACGCATTAACCGTTTCCTGTGTATCTGCGATTTCCTGATTGACAATTGTCAAACGCTTCTGAGAAAGCGCATCTTCCTCCGCTTTGAGTGCTGCCGCTTCAATTTGTAATTTCAATAATTGGCGCTTTGCTGTGTCGAGTGGTTTCGGCATCGAATTCATTTCTACACGAATTTCAGCACTAGCTTCATCGACTAAATCAATCGCTTTATCTGGTAGAAAACGATCGATAATATAACGATCCGAAAGTTTCGCTGCTGTGATGAGTGCCTGATCATGGATTTTGACATGATGATGGGCTTCGAAGCGCTCACGCAATCCACGCAAAATATTGATCGTATCCTCAACAGTCGGTTCATTAACTGCTACGCGTTGGAAACGTCGCTCGAGCGCTTTGTCCTTTTCAAAATACTGACGATATTCATCACGTGTCGTGGCACCAATACAATGGAGTTCACCACGCGCAAGCATCGGTTTGAGTAAATTCCCAGCATCCATCGAACCTTCTGCTTTGCCAGCACCGACAATATTATGAATCTCATCGATGAAGAGGATCACATCACCAGAGGCCTGTTTCACTTCGTTGAGTACCGCTTTGAAACGTTCTTCGAAGTCCCCACGATATTTCGCCCCGGCAATCAAAGCGCCCATATCCAACGAGATGAGACGCTTATTCTTCAGATTGCTTGGCACGTCGCCGCGAATAATACGTTCAGCAAGTCCTTCGACGATGGCTGTTTTACCGACACCAGGATCACCGATCAAAATCGGATTATTTTTAGATTTACGTGATAGAATACGGATAACATCGCGAATTTCAATATCCCGTCCGATAATCGGATCGAGTACTTGATCCTTTACTTTCTGTGTTAAATCTTCACCGTATTTCTCTAACGCTTGATAAGTCTCTTCAGCATTCGGTGATGTCACAGTCGTTCCCCCTCTCATCTCTTCAATGGCATGCTTTAATTGTTCTTCACTGATATATTGTTTGAGCCACTTGGTAAATGGTAAATAATTCAACGCAAACAGCGCCAATAACAATGTATCCGTTGCTAAAAATTCATCATGAAATTCAGCGGCTTGTGCCTGTCCTGCTTGGATCCATGCCGCTAATGAGCTTGAAATAGAATTACCATACGTAATATTTGAACCGCTAACTGTTGCAATCTCATCAATTTCTTTATTAATTTCTTGATCTAACGCTGTCATTGGAATTTCCATACTTTCCAACAACTGATAATTGGCCTCATCGGGCGTCAATAGTACGCGCAAAAAATGCGGCACAGCAATCTCCTGATGATGCCGTGTCTGGGCGATTAGCTGCGCTTCACCGAGCGTCTCTTGTAGCTTCGTCGTCATTTGGAATCTGGGTTCGACCATCTGATCCCCTCATTTCTCTCAGTAATTAAAAATGACCTTTTTCACTATCACCAGTATACTGTGATAGTCAGAAAAGGTCAAAACACTTTTGATTAATTTATAAAACCTTAATTTTCTGCTTTTAAATCTTTGCCATTCAATTCATTTTGGAATTCAATGTACAATTGTCCAGCAATTTTCAGCCCGAATTGAACTAATGTGTAGATTAGGTTAATATCCTGTGCTTCGGCAGATGTCACATCTAATAATCGCATGGACATTTGATTGTAGTCGTCGAGCATCACCGTGAACGGACCAGATAATGTCTGATTGAAACGGTTGATCACTTCTAATGCTTCCACACGCTTTGTAGGATCTTCAAGCTTAGCAATCAGACGAAACGTAATCTGATAGTTCGTCATTACTTGATCTTCTTGAAAATCTTGTGCCCACACCGTAAAGATCAATGGATCTTTTGCTACTTTAGAGAAATTATAACCACAAGAATAGGTATGTTCACCCTTCTTATTGGCTTCATATTTTACAGGGACGTGATGTTTTTCGAATAATTCATCGAGCAATGGCTTAATTTGACGCATAAAAAGTCCTCCTAATAGTTCCTGTCTGTCATTATATCTATGCTATCATACTCGATTAGTTTCAGTGCACAAAAAAAGCGCCGATATCCGAAGACATCGACACTTGATTGATTAGTTTCGAACTAATTTTAACGATGGCGTTCTGCAATACGTGCAGCTTTACCACGACGGTTACGTAAGTAGTACAATTTCGCACGACGAACTTTACCGTAACGTACAACCTCGATCTTAGCGATACGAGGTGTGTGTACTGGCCAAGTACGTTCAACACCTACACCACTGGACATTTTACGTACAGTGAAGGTTTCGCTGACACCTTGACCTTTACGAGCAATAACAACACCCTCGAATACCTGGATACGTTCACGATCACCTTCGACAACTTTTGCATCAACACGTACAGTATCCCCTGGACGGAATTCTGGAATATCGCTACGCAATTGTTCAGAAGCGATCTCATCAATTAATTTCGGATTGTGACTCATTATGATTCTCCTCTCCACTAATACTCTTGCCGATGAACTAACTTTACTATCTGACAGCGGAGTATCGTGTTATTTGCGACCCGAATATCGCCGAATTATCGTATCAAAAATTGAGCCAGCTGTAAAGGGAAAATCACGAATTTCCCTATAAACAAATCTCCGCAAAGAGACGATCGAAACGTCTCACATCTATTCCCCTTGATAGATTTAATTTGAAATTCCCAACACGTGTCCAAAGCTCAACTTCAGCACTTAGGTCAACCTTTCCAGCATTTTCTGTTGACCACATAATAATTGAGCGATAAGGAATAGAATAAATTTCCTTCTTTTTACCAGTAATCCCCTGAGCATCCATTACAATTAAACGTTTATTCGTAAAGGCTGCAACATCACGTATCGTCTTGAACGCATCGACGACTTCTTCACCAGTAATCAGTTGTTCTGTAATTTCTCGTGGTGTTTCAGATAAATGATCCGTGAATAACCACGAGTTCACAATTTCTGCCATGAGATCCCCCCATTATTGTCTGCAACCGTTTCATCCATCATATCATGTTTAAGCGCTTTTATCTACCGCCACTCACATATTTTGTGAATAAAAAAAGACGAGCACGTAATGCTCGTCTTTATCACACGATATATGGACTAATTTATTCAAAGCTATCCAAATGATAACGGAAGCGTTTTTCAGGATGTTTACCAAATTTCTCAGCCAGATCTTCGTGGACTATTTGCCATGCGGTTGGCATGTCTTGATCCTTAATAACTTGTTCAAAGAATGCAGCTGTCATATAAGATATATGATACGGTACACGATGATCGCTCTTTTCACTGAAGACCGCATGCACACATTCACCTTCATCATAAGACTGAATTTTTTCAAAGAATTCCTGGTCATATTTTACATCAGCGACTGGGTAATCCTTACCATGTCAGATCAGTAATGGGCGATGGGCAACATTTTGCGGATTTTCCACCCAATCATAAATTGCTAGTTGTTCATGAACTTCTGCATAGCTATCCTTGAGTTCTGACTCTGCTGCTGTATCATTTGTTTTTTGATAGTACTCACGCAACTTCTTGTAGATTTCCTTAGTGAAGGTACGCGGTGCAGGTGACACTTCCAAAAGCACTGCGGAATGAATCCAATCATAGCGGCAGAACAACATACTTGCTGTCACTGCACCCAGTGAAACACCTGCCACACCAATCGTATCGTTCGTTAGTTGTTCGGATTTGTATGTTTCAATAAGTATCGGAAATTCCATCAAATTGTGCTGAATCACTTGATAATAGATCGTTGTATCGCGGTATCGCGGTGTCTTTGAATATTAACGTTGTAACGCGCCCCATGCTGAAAAGCATCTGAACAAACCACGCGGAAACCTTTGCGTGTCAATTCTAACGCATGGCTGCTCACACCCTCGCTGCGACTCTTCCAACCATGATAGAAGAAAACAGTAGGCAGAGCTTCTGAACTACGGTCTTTCTGAATCAATTCTAGAATCGGTACATCTTTAATTGTTTTTTCTATTAATGTAATTCCCATTATTTTCTTCATATCTATTCCACAAATATCAATTTATCTGTGATTACAATATCATCGGAAAGACTCTGAATAACCGGGCAGTACCGATGTACGAATTTCAAACACGTTTCGGCACGCTGCTCGGCATGATCATCGTCAGCTGTTACATAGAACTTCAATGTGATCGACGTAATGAATTGCGGACGCTCCGGTGCTTGCATATATTCCATTTTTACACGATCCACCTTTGCATCGACTTTTGAATCCTTGAGAATCTTTCGATAAACATAAAGGGCACATGCCCCCGCACTATATACGGTCATTTCAACAGGTGAATAACCGCCGCGATGATTCGCTGTAAATGCTAACGGCACATCTTGTGCATCTTCCGGAACGAGTTGGCGTCCTTTTGCCTTTAAAATGATTGATTTCATCGCATTCCCTCCTAATGATTACTTTGTGTACTTTGTCTTCGTGATTATTCTAGCACTTAATCATATATTGGTGAAATCGTTTTACCTGGTGCTATTGAAAAAGCCACCGCTATTCTAATCGCTGGTGGCTGTAATTTCAATTATTTTTTCTTTAATTTTTCGATAATTGTTTTCTGATCAGCTGTCAATTCTGCCTGTTCTAAAAGATCTGGGCGACGCTCAAGCGTACGTTTAAGTGCCTGTTCTTCGCGCCAATCTGCAATTTTTTGATGATTACCACTCAGAAGCACATCCGGAACCGCGCTACCTCTAAATTCGCGAGGACGTGTGTATTGTGGGTACTCTAATAGTCCTGTCGAGTAAGACTCTGAGACAATCGATTCCTCATTACCTACTGCTTCAGCAATTAATCGCACCGCGCTATCGATCACACACATCGCCGCGAGTTCGCCACCAGTCAGAATAAAGTCACCGAGTGAGATCTCATCCGTGACATAATCACGAATCCGTTCATCATAGCCTTCATAGTGACCACAAATAAAAATTAAATGATTCGCATTACTCAAGGTTTCAGCTTTTTTCTGTCCGTATGTCTCACCAGCTGGATCCATTAAGATGACACGTGTATCTTTCGGGCGTTCTGATAAGTCATCGCTCACTAATCTGGGATCAATCGCTTCTAATTGACGATAAATCGGTTCAACCTGCAATAACATGCCGGCCCCACCACCGTATGGCGTATCATCGACATGTCCATGCTTATTACCGGCATAGGCACGAAAATCATGGACATCAATTGACACAATGCCACGTTCCTGCGCTTTACCGATAATCGACTCATTCATTGCGCCTGAAAACATACGCGGAAACAAGCTTAATACATCAATCTTCATCATCCATCAATCCTTCGATAAAATCGACAGTAGCGATACCCGACTCGAGATCAACAGATTTTACCACATCCTTGATGTATGGAATCAATACTTCCTGATGATCAGTGGTACGCTCCATTACCCAGACATCATTGGCGCCAGGCGACATGATCGAGGTAATGGTACCAACCACCTC
Organism: Aerococcus vaginalis; assembly: GCF_053762225.1. Classification (NCBI taxonomy): domain Bacteria; kingdom Bacillati; phylum Bacillota; class Bacilli; order Lactobacillales; family Aerococcaceae; genus Aerococcus; species Aerococcus vaginalis. Next base: position 95,892 of record NZ_JBSMYC010000004.1, on the reverse strand, counting down.
ACCATTTAAATTTTCAATCGTGAGGCCGATGATATCATCGTAATAAAAACTATCTTGTTCTAATGTATCGGCACGATCTGCTGCCGACACTTGAAGCGATAGGCCTTTGAAACCTTCAATATCATTGATTGAATCGTATTCTTCGAATCGAATGACGTCGTACGGCTTTTGGTAACGCCAACTTGCGACAGTGACGATTTCTTTGAATGTATCGTCTTTAAACAACGCCAATTGACTTCCTGGTTTAAAGCGTTCTTCCTTAAAATCCGTATCACTCATCACCTTGACTTCACCTTTTAAGCCATGCGACTTGATGATATATCCGACGTGATAATATTTTTCCATGTTTTTCATCACACCTCCAGCTTTTTATTCAAAATAAAAGATCGGAGGTTAAGACTTCCGATCCTTTCGTTCATTATTGTTCCTCGTTTGACACTTCTTCAGCTGAGTGATCTTCCTCAACCACTAAGCGTACACGACGATGATTTTCCACGCGAATACTATATAAAATCGTACGCATCGCATTTACAATACGTCCATTTTTTCCGATAATACGTCCGATATCTGATGGATGCACGTGTAAATGATATTCCAAATACTCATCACCATCAACAATATCAACTGCGACCTCATCCGGGTAAGTGACGAGTGGCTGAACCATCGCTAACAATAATTCTTCAATGTTAGGCATACGATGCTCCTCTAACTATTTGTCAGAAAGCTTCCATTCGTGCAATGCTTTCATTACACCGTGTTTTGATAATAAGTCACGAACAGTATCAGTTGGTTGTGCACCTTTCTTCAACCATTCCAATGCTAATTCAGTGTCTAAAACAACTTCTTCTGGATCAGTTGTTGGGTTGAATGTACCAACTTTTTCGATGATACGACCGTCACGTGGTGAACGTGCATCAGCTACAACGATACGGTAGAAAGGATTACGTTTTGAACCCATACGTTTTAATCTCATTTTAACTGCCATTATATAATTCCTCCTAGTTAGTTCTCTTTTTGTCCAGGCAATACTATACCATGTGTAAGATAGACTGTAAAGACTTTTTTCTTTACACACTATTATTTTTTCTTTCCGCGTCGTTTACCGATTTTTTTCATTTTGCGGGCACGACGCTGCGCCTGTACCTGATCCATCTTATTGAAACCTTTTCCTGGTGCAGGTGGCATACCTCCGCCACCGCCCATCATGCGCTGGATCATACTCATATCCCCATTAGAGATCGCACTCATCATCGTACGTGTCTGGTTAAATTGCTTAATCAGACGGTTAACTTCAGAAACTTGCGTATGTGATCCCTTGGCAATACGACGGCGACGACTCTGATTGATATCATCCGGATGTTCCCGTTCGTAAGGTGTCATTGATTGAATCATAGCTTTCGTTTGAACCATTTCTTTTTCATCTGGTTGAACACCCATCTTCGTTAATTTATTCAACCCTGGAATCATCTTCATGATGCTATCGAAAGAACCGATTTTGTTCATGCGTTCCATCTGCTTGAGGAAGTCATTGAAGTCAAAGGTATTAGCTTTCATCTTTTCAGCCACTGCCATCGCTTCTGCCTCATCAAATTCCTTTTCAGCTTTTTCAATTAAGGTCATCATATCGCCCATACCGAGAATACGGTTGGCCATACGATCTGGGTGGAAAGCTTCCATTTCTGTCAACTTTTCACCGGTACCGCTAAATTTAATCGGTTTACCGGTCATGCTGACGATTGAAAGTGCCGCACCACCGCGCGTATCCCCATCTAATTTAGTGAGGACCACCCCAGTAAGGTCTAAACGCTCATCGAACGTTTGTGCAACATTGGCCGCTTCCTGCCCTGTCATCGCATCGACTGTCAACAGAATTTCGTCTGGTTGAACAGCGCCTTTGATGCGATGCAACTCATCCATCAATCGTTCATCAATTTGCAAACGACCAGCCGTATCGATGAAGACAACATCATGTCCATCTGCTTTTGCTTTTTCGATCGCATGTTTGGCGATTTCTTCTGGATCAACTGTTGTACCTTCTTCAAACACAGGAATATCTAACTGTCCACCGATTGTTACTAACTGATCGATTGCGGCTGGACGATAAACGTCACCGGCTACCAGTAATGGATTCTTGTGCTGTTCTTTCTTTAAGAAATTAGCTAATTTACCAACAGATGTCGTCTTACCGGCACCTTGCAAACCAACCATCATAATAACGGTCGGCTGTCCTTCTGCATAATGAATATCTTCATGCTCGCCACCGAGTAATGCCGTTAATTCTTCATTAACAATCTTAACGATCTGTTGTGATGGCGAGAGTGAGGCTAAGACGTCACCGTTCAATGCTTTTTCTTGTACATTTTTGACAAATTTACGGACAACTTTAAAGTTAACGTCCGCTTCCAAAAGCGCGAGTCGTACTTCTCGCATCATTTCCCTTAAATCGGCTTCGGTGATTTTTCCACCTTTTTTACCGAGTTTTTCGACCGAACCTTGCAGGCGATCGGATAAACTTTCAAATGCCATACTTCTTTCCCTTCTGTATATTAGCGATTATCAACAGCTAATAAGGCGCGGATGGATTGCATAATTTCAGGATCAACATCTTCTTGTTCACAGCGTTTGAGGAGATCGCGACCAATGCGTTCACGTTCATCATCATTCGCCAATAAGTGCAATATTCCTTCATAACGTTCGAGTGTTTGCGCACTGCGATGAATATTATCGTGTACGGCTTGACGACTGACAGAAAATAGCGATGCAATTTCTCCCAATGAATAATCTTCCTGATAATATAAATCGAGATAACGTTGCTGCTTTTCTGTTAATAACTCATGATAATAATCGTACAAACGATTCATGCGCTGTGTCTTCTCAAACATTCTCCATCCTGCTTTCGCTATTGTTTTTGTATCTCAACGACATCGCGGACCATTTGATAAATAAACTTCTCTGCATCAAACGGTTGGAGGTCATCCATTCCTTCTCCGAGGCCAATAAATTTGACTGGAATATTCAATTCGTAACGAATCGCAAAGATTACCCCACCTTTTGCGGTACCATCCATCTTCGTTAGAATCAATCCTGTGGTATCAACAACTGATGAAAATTCCTTCGCTTGTTGGAGTGCATTCTGTCCGGTTGTGCCATCAACCACTAACAGCGTTTCCTGTGGCGCTTCAGGAATTTCACGTTTAATGACACGGTTCATCTTTTCTAACTCAGCCATTAGGTTTTTCTTCGTTTGTAAACGGCCTGCCGTATCTACCAATAAGTAATCAAAGTTTTCAGCTTTAGCTTTCTTTGTCGCATCAAAACAGACGGAAGCAGGATCCTGCCCAGCCCGTCCGGTAACAATCGGTACATCGACGCGTTCAGCCCAACGCTCGAGTTGTTCAATCGCACCCGCACGGAAAGTATCGCCAGCAGCGAGTAATACACGCTTGCCTTCATTCTTCAATTGGTAAGCTAATTTCCCGATCGTCGTCGTTTTACCTACACCGTTAACACCAACGAACAAGACCACTGTCGGGCCATTTGGATTTTCTTTAATAGCTACATCTGGTGTTTGACCCTGATCGTAGATTGAAATCATCTTTTCAATGACGGTATTTTTAACATCTTCACCCTTGTGTACTCCACGACGCTGTACTTCATCACGTACGGCATCAGAGAGTGCTAATGTCATATCGAAACCAACATCACTGGAAATTAATGTTTCTTCTAAGTCATCAAAAAATTCATCATCAACTTCACGGAAACCCGCGAATAATTCGTTTAATTTTTCAGAGAAACTTTTACGGGTCTTTTCTACCCCTTGATCGTACTTATCGAGAACAATTTTTTCACGTTCTTGTTCACGTTTATCCGCTTGTTCCTCAATGATTGGGTCTTCACCCGTAAATGCTTGTTTAATACGGTCAAATAATCCCATTCAGATTTTCCTTTCTTTAATAGAAATCATCACTTGTTTATCATACTGTATTACGCGCTATTATCCAATTCGTACCGTTAATATTATGATTCAATATCGGTTAATTTCACGGCAGCTAATTTCGAAACACCAGCTTCTTCCATTGTGACACCGTAGAGTACATTAGCGTGAACCATGGTCCCTTTACGGTGCGTGATAACAATAAATTGTGTCTGGTCTGCATAACGATTGAGATATTGTCCGTAACGATCGACGTTCGCATCATCAAGCGCCGCTTCAACTTCATCTAAGATACTAAATGGCACGGGATTAACCGCAATGATTGCAAATAATAACGCAATCGCAGTGAGCGAGCGTTCCCCACCAGATAATAAGCTCATTAATTGCAATTGTTTCCCAGGTGGCTGCGCCATAATTTCGACACCTGTAGTGAGTAAATCATCAGGATCTGTCAATGTGAGTGTCGCTTTACCGCCATTGAATAATTTTGGAAAAATATCTTCGAAGGATTCACGAATCGCATTGAAACTCGCACTGAATTTCGTTTTGACTTCATTATCCAATGAACGAATCGCTTCATTTAAGTTATTAACAGCTTCTAACACGTCCTCACGCTGTTTAGACATAAATTGGTAACGCTCGCTAACTTCATTGTATTCATCGATGGCCTGCAAATTCACTGGCCCCAGCTGCGTAATCGCTGTTCGTAATTGCTTCATGCGTTGCTTCGCTTCAGGTATCGTCTCTTCGAGCGGTTTCACTTCTGATTTTGCACGCTCATAAGTCAATGTATAGTCTTCACTAAGACGTGAGAGATTCGTATCAATTTTTTCATCATCTCGCGTAACCTCTGACTCCAACGTAGACTGTCGTTGATAATCATGCGTCAATTTCGCATTAATCGCTATGAGCTGCTGATCTAAATCATTCAGCGACTGATCCATTTTCTCAATACGTTGCTTGATCTTCTGTTGATCCGCAAGTAATTGTTCTCGCGCCTGTTTCTTATCAGTCAATGCCTGTTCTCGCGCTTCCTGATCGCTTTCATAATGACTAGCTTCCACATCATTCGCTGCCATTCTCTCAGTTAGTACACGATAATTGTCATTAACAGTCGTTAATTGCTCATCCAACTCTTGCTGCTTGGTTTGTTGTTGTATGTGCTTTTCTTGTTGAATGGCAATTTTCGTTGCTAGCGTTTGTTGTTTCGCATTCCATTTAGCTAATTTTTCTTGACGTTGCTTCGCATATTGATCGAAGTTTTCAATCTTTGCTCTAATGTTTTGGGCTTCTCGATCGATGGCTTCAATACGCTTCTGATGCGCATCTAATTGCGCAATCGCTTCTTGATCATCATCATTATCCGCTGATTCATCGTACTGATCGGCTTTAATCTGCGCATTAATATCCGCTAATTGTTTCTTGAACTGTTCTGCTTCCGATTGCAAGCCATTCAAGCGGTGTTTATCGGTTGTCAGCTGTTCTTGTGCTTCAGACAGTGTTTCTTTTAATGATATCACTTGCTGTTCTTGTGCTTCTAACTGCTCACGACATTGTTTACGTTCCTGAGCGAGCTTCGTTAAGCGTTGTTCTTCTGCAGCAATTTTTTGATTTCGTACTAACAATTCATGCTGCGGATTATGGCGGTTACGTCCTCCCGTTAACGCGCCGCCAGCATTCACTATATCACCATCAAGTGTCACAATACGGACACCACGATGCAACTTTTGATTGACGAGGCGTGCCGTACGTATAGTATCTGTCACTAAAATATTCCCCATCAAATATGTCGCAATAGGCTCCAAATGTGGATCGTACGTTACTAAATCAGAGAGAACACCGATAACGCCATGTATACGCATCGCTTCCTCAAGGGTTTGCTGCGCCATCTGTCGACCACGAATTTTATCGAGTGGCAAGAACGTCGCACGTCCACCTCTAGAAGATTTCAAATAAGCAATGACTGCTTCAGCAACATCACCATTCTGAACAACAATATTCTGCATCTGTCCACCGAGCGCTTCTTCCACTGCACGTGTATAACGCTCTGGGACACTGATTAATTCGGCGACTGCTCCCGCAATGCCGTTGTGTCTCTCTCCCCACTTCAGCGCATTCTTTACACCGTTGTAGAAGCCCTCATAGCTATCTGAGAGACTCTTCAAACTATCACGTGTTGTTTTTGATCGAATCATCGCATTCTCAACTTGTTCCGTTTGCTGCTTGAGCTGATCAAGTTGTTTGGATGCTTTTTCAAAATATTGCTGCTGCTGTCTATATGTCGAAACAGCTTCATTTAACGATTGCATCATTTGTTCATGTTTCGATCGTTTGTCATCATAAGCTCGTTGTAATTTTTGTTGCGTCAATTTTGTTTCAGATTGTCGCTGTTGACGGCTCGACGCGCGCTGCTTTCTGATCGACTGTTCTTGTTCGATGCGTGTCATCGCATTCTTCAGTTGATTTTGTTCTTGCAAAGCATCAAAGTACTGATTGCGCAGTGTCTCGACATCTTCAGTAGCCTCTGCTTGTAATTCAGCAATTTCTGCATCGAGTGTCTTCTTCTCTTTTTTCAGTGTTGTTAACTGTTGATCGAATGAGGCAATCGTTTCAATCACGCTTGTTTTTGCATTGGTTAGTCGTTCACGCTCAGTATCCAATGCTTCTAAACGGCTCGACTGTTCTTGATGATTTTGTTGTTCAAATGCATGACGCTGTTCAGCTAACTGCTTCTCGGATTGTAACTTCTCAATTTGTTCAACTAATGTCACCGCATGATTATGTAACTGTTCTTGTCTTTCTTCTGCTGCCGCTTTCTCACGGTGTGTTTGATCCAGACTTTGCTTCAATGCTTGCTGCTCTGTCTGTGCGGTTTTAATTTGCGAGAGAATAGACTCTAAATCATGATCATGTGTTTTACGCTGTGCGACAACGGTTTCAATTTCTGTCACTAGCACACGGATATCAATCGCTTGTAGTTCATCCGTCCACTCGCGATATTTCAAAGCATCATCATGTTGTTGTTTCAACGGTTCCAGACGAGTTTCAATTTCCTGAATGATATCATCGAGACGATTTTGGTTATCAATCGCATGCTCGAGCTTTCGTGCAGCATCTTTTCGACGTGATTTATACTTCATAACACCGGCTGCTTCTTCAAAAATCTCACGACGCTCTTCTGCACGCTGATTAAAAATTTCTTCCACACGCCCTTGCGAAATGACGGAAAAAGAATGACGACCAATCCCCGTATCCAGCATCAGATCTGTAATATCTTTCAGACGACAGTTACGACCATTAATCATGTAGTTACTATCGCCACCACGCGTTAGCCGACGTGTGATGCGCACCATCTCTTGGTCGATGGCTAACGTGTGGTCGCTGTTATCAAATTCAAGCGACACTTCAGCATATTGACCTCTGCGTTTCGTTTCTGTTCCAGCAAAAATCACATCGTCCATGCGTTCACCACGCAAGGATTTCGCTGATTGTTCACCGAGCACCCATTTAATCGCTTCAGTGATATTAGATTTACCGCTACCATTCGGTCCAACAATCGCTGTAAAATCTTGATTCAATTCAATGCGTGTTTTTTCTGCAAAGCTTTTGAATCCTTTCATTTCAATGACTTTTAAGTACACTAGTGCTTGTCGCTCCCATTTTGCGCAGCTAATCGTTCAAGCGCATCTTTCGCTGCCATTTGTTCAGCATTCTTCTTATTATGCCCTTTTCCCGTACCGATCGTTTCTCCAGATAATGTCACAGCCATTTCAAATACTGCCTGATTGTTCTCACCGACATCTTCTTTGAGCACAACATATTCAAGATCGATACTACCGTTCTTCTGTAGTTCTTCCTGGAGTGCGGTTTTATGATCAGCGACTAAGGAGAACTCACCGTTTGCGATTTTTGGATAAATCGTCTGTTCGAGGAAATGTTCCACTACATCCAATCCACTATCGAGATAGATCGCCCCAACAACAGCTTCAAATAAGTCACAGAGTAATGACTGACGCTCACGTGCTCCATTATTTTCTTCCCCGTGTCCAAGCATGATGAGCTGGTTGAATCCACATTCCAAACAGCGCTGTGCTAAACTCTCTTCGCGGACAATAATGGCACGTAAACGGGACATTTCACCTTCTGGCATTTTTGGATAATTGGTAAAGAGATAGGTAGATACCGTCAATTCGAGGACCGCATCCCCCAAAAACTCAATACGTTCGTTGTATGCCATATGAACTCCCTTGCTGCGATGTTCATTAGCATAACTCGAGTGTGTAAATGCTTCTTGATAATGTTTAAAATCATTAATTTGAATACCAAATTTTTGATCCATTAATTGTGTGATTTTCCCTTTTTCCATTTTATATCCTTTCTAAAAAAGAATCGCTAATCCAGCAGCGATTCTTTGGTCAATACTATAGCGATTACTAGCTCTAATTCTGGCTCATTTGAATGCTTTCTGTGACGAGCATCATCACATCCTGAACGGTTTGAATCTTCGACACACCGCGACCATCAATCACGATATCAAAACGATCCTCTAACAACATCATTAAGTCCATGATATCGAGCGAATCAAATCCCAATTCATCCCGTAGTTCTAACTCAGGAATAATATCTTTTGTTTCCATTCCATAACGCTTCGTAAAAATTTCAGCAATGGCGTGGTAGACGGATTCTTCAGACATTTAAACGCCCTCCACTCCTTGGAATGTATGATCACTATTCATCTGTATTTTTAGCCTCTTCTTTTTGTTGCTTAAGTAACTCTGCTAAACGGTCATATAACTTGGATTCAACAATACTGATCGCTTGCTCCATTGCTCTCGCAAGGTCATCTTCAGTTGCATTACCGTGTGCCTTGATCACTGGTTGCTTCACACCAAAAAATAAACCACCACTCAACGTTGACACATCGATCCCACTGAGTTGTTTTTTCAGACTCTTATAGAGCAAAGCGCCACCCATTTTAGCACGGACACCACCATCTTTAACAGCTGATTTTAAAAGACCTGCAAATGTCATTGCCACACCTTCAACGGTCTTTAATACAGCATTTCCCGTAAAGCCATCCGTGACAATAATGTCAGCTGGATCATTTAAGATATCGCGTGCTTCGACATTACCGACGAATTGAATGGCGGGCTCATTCTTCAACAATTGATGTGTTTCTTTTGTGACAGGCGTACCTTTTTCTTCCTCGGCACCGTTATTCAAAAGTCCGACGCGCGGATTCTCAATCCCCTTAACATCGGATGCATAACGAGACGCCATCAACGCATACTGATGTAGATGTTTCGGTTTCGCTTCTGAATTTGCTCCCGCATCAATATATGAGAAACTCTGCCCTGGACGTTGCAAGTTCGGTACATCAACTAAAATCGCTGCACGATCAACACCGCGGATACGTCCGATAACGATTGTCGCCACTGTCAACAACGCACCGGTATTCCCAGCTGAAATTAACGCATCCGCTTCCCCCTGACGCACCGCACGTGCCGCACGAACGAGCGAGGAATCTTTTTTGCGACGAACCGCTTTGGTTGGTTCATCTCCTGTATCAATAACTTCCGTCGTCGGGACAATTTTAATATTTTCTGCTTTATCATTACCGAGTTTGACAGTTAGTTGTTCTTCATTACCAAAAAGTAAAAATTCATCATTTGGATATTTTTCTGCAATACGTTGCGCTGCTTTAACAGCTGCATCAGGAGCTTTGTCGCCACCCATCGCATCGATCGCAATTCTCATGATTTTGTCGTCTCCCTTTTACTCTCTATGCCGTAGTTCAACCAATTATAGCGAACACATGCGAAGAATTCAAAGCACAGCTGATGTACTGACACTTTCTTAATAAAACATAAAAGTTTACAACCTCAGGCATTCACATGCTTCGATAATGTCTCTAACCATTCGTTCATTCCTGGATAATCGCTGTGATGTTCAAGATAGTAAGGTAAAAAACGCTCAACATCCTGTTTCGCAGCTTCGAGTATCGTTTGATCAGCTACTGGATCCGCTAATGCAAAACTTGGCCAGCCGCTCTGTTTTGTACCAAAGTAATCGCCAGCACCGCGCAATTCAAGATCGTATTGACTCAATACAAAACCATCCGCCGTCTCAGTCATCATTTGCATACGTTTCTTTCCATTATCAGTACGCGGATTGGCCAGCAACACACAGTAGGATTGTGCGTCCCCGCGTCCAATTCGTCCGCGCAACTGATGGAGCTGTGCTAAACCAAAATGATCCGCATTCAGAATCACCATGGCAGTCGCATTCGGCACATTAATTCCCACCTCAATAACGGTGGTGGTTACCAAAATTTGTGTCTCATTCTGCTCAAAAGCATTCATGACAGCATCTTTATCATCCGAAAACAATTTACCGTGCATTAAACCGAGCGTATAGCGATCACCATAGCGAAACTGCAGCAATTCATAAATATGTTCAGCATTTTGTGCAGCCATTGCTTCCGATTCCTCAATGAGCGGACAAACAATATAGACTTGATGTCCTTTCGCCAATTCGTCGCCTAATAATGATTCGATTTGATCTTTTTGATTTGGCTTGAGCCAGACCGTTCGAATCGGTTTTCGATTAGACGGACGCTCAGTGAGTTTCGAGACATCCATATTCCCCATTGTTGTAATTTCTAATGTACGTGGAATTGGTGTCGCCGTCATATAAAGTAAATTACTAGAACGGCCATCTATAGTCTTCTCAACTAATGCGGCACGCTGATTCACCCCAAAGCGGTGTTGCTCATCAACCACAGCAAACCCCAAATTTTTAAAATGAACATCTTCTTGAATGAGTGCGTGCGTCCCAATGACCATATCAATAGTGCCGGATGCCAGACCGTCCAGTAACTCTGTGCGTTCGCGCTTAGGCATCTGTCCGGTCAGCAGTGCGACGTTATAATCTGTTTCCGCTAAAAAATCATTAAAACTGGCAAAGTGCTGTTCTGCCAAAATTTCAGTTGGTACCATTAAGGCAGACTGATACCCTGCATCTGCTGTGGCGACCATCGCAATGAGAGCCACGACGGTTTTACCACTACCGACATCCCCCTGCAATAACCGACGCATACTAAATGGCTGCCGAAGATCACGACAAATTTCATTTACGACCTGTTTCTGTCCGTCAGTTAAAGCAAAGGGCAACGTCTCGATAAACGCCCGTAACTGTTCGTTATCATAGAGAACCTGTACACCTTCAGTTTGTTGATGACCTTGATATTTTTCCCATTGCAAGCGAAAGAGATAGAGAAATAATTCTTCATATTTGATGCGGCGCTCTGCTTGTTGGCGCTGTGCACCATCTTTTGGAAAATGCATTGCGCCTACCGCTTCACGATAAGTCGGTAAGTGATAGTGATCGACAAGTTCCTGCGGCAATCTTTCGGGTAATAGCTCTTGATAGTCCTTTAACGCCTGCTTTTCCAGTGTCTGAAATTTCTTCTGACTAAGTCCTTGAGTGGTGTGATAAATCCCTTGTGCATCATCTGTTTCAGATTTTGTTGAGAGATTTTGAATACGAATAGCAGTCATACCTTGGCGCGCTTTATCATACGTCCCATAGATTAATAATTCATCACCGAGCGCAATATTTTTGCGCATATAGGGTTGATTGAACAAGGTGATATTAATAATGACATCATTGGTTTGAAATCGAAAGTTCAATCGATTGCCCTTACCGTAGTAGGAAACCACCGGTGCAGTAACAACTGTCCCACTGATTGCACCTTTCTCATTATCTTCAAACTCACGAACATCACGTACACTAAAATCCTCGTAACGAAATGGAAAAGATTGTAAGAGATCGAATACCGTCTCGATACCCAATGTGTGTAAACGTTGTGTGAGTTTCTCGCCGACACCGGATAATACGCTGACGCTATCTGATAATTGCCTTGCCATATCCGCACCTCCTAAGATGCAATCTGTCCCTGTGTAAATTTCAGGATAAATTGCTCGATACCAAAATTCGGTTCTACTCGTCCCGTTTTAATCTGGTAATCCAACATCACTAATGCTCGATAAGCTGCCATAAATTGTGAAATGTTGTAGCGTGTAATTTTCTTCATTGCCATCTTGATGCGATAAGGATGACTCTGTAATGTACGCGCCATTTCATTCTGACCGTATCCCTTCTTCTTCAACAAGCTAATTTGCGTGTATAAACGAAATTCTGAAAGCATTAATGCGAGAATCGCAATCGGCTGCTGTTTTTCGGCAATCAAGGTACGGTAGAGTCGAATTGCTTCTGCAGTTTTCTGTTCAGTAATATACGTCGCGAGATTAAAAATATTATCATCAAGCGATGGTGGGATTACAGCACGTATATCATTGGCAGTCACCTGTTCACTATCTCCCATATACAGCAATAACTTTTCGAGTTCGCTCATTGCATGTGATAATTCATAACCAGTGCGATCAAGTAAAAAGGTCAGCGTTTGTCGATCGATCTGTTTTGATTCACTGCGAATATAATCTTTGACATACTTTTCAGTCTCACGTGGTTTCACCGGTGCAACATCAATAACCACTGTTTCCTTCAACATCCGTTTAACAATTTTCTTACGATTATCGAGTTTTTCATATGGCGCACTAAAACATAGAATGACATCAGGATTCGGCGCATTGAGATAGGCGAGTAGATCATCTGTATTCATTTTCTCTTTGCTCCCCGTCAAAAAACTGGCATTTTTTACCCAGAGGATACGTCTACCCGAAAAGAAGGAGAGCGTATTAGCCTCGACCATCACATCGTCTAATGATGTTTCCTCGAGATCGAATGTCATTAAATTCAAATCATCAGCGGCGTCCATTCCTCCGATAACTTGTTCAATTAACGCTGCCTTGAACCATTGAATCAGATAGTATTCTCTTCCTAAGAGGAGATAGATCGGCGCTACCTCTTGACGATGAATCGTATCTAAAGCCGCTTTAAAATCCATATGATCCTCCCTTAACCTCTGTCTTCCTCCCTATTTTACCGTTTCTATCCACCATCTGTCATTGAAATAGTAATAATGAACGGCGCCTTGTTGATCCGTACGATAAATATTAGTTCCCACAGCTGTCATTTTCTCAATGATACGTGGCGCGGGATGTCTATAGCGATTATTCTCCCCGACTGAAAACCATGCGTATTTAGGATGGAATTGGTCGATCCATCCGTTTTTAGTCGAATAATCTGAGCCGTGATGCGACACTTTGAGACTATCGATCGGTAACTGATTGTCGCGCAAATAATTGAAAACTTTCTCCTCATTATCACCAACAATATCCCCCGTAAATAGCCAATGTAACGCCCCAATTTTGCTATACATGACTAGCGAATTTTCATTCTCACCTTCCCCGATCTGATCTGGTGCCAGCACCCGCAAATCTGTATGCCCCTTAAGTGATACATGATCCCCTGTTTGTAACCATTGAACGGTAGGAGTTGCATGTTTAGCGGTCTCTAGCGCTCTAGCAACGAATGTCATTCCTTTGTCACTCTTAGCCATACCTATTGGAAGGTAAAGGTGTTCGGTAGGAATCTGCGCCGTCACTTCAACAAGTGAGCCGATATGATCCATATCAGCATATGTAATGAAGATGCCATCGATCTTGCGTACCCCTTGTGCCCGTAATGCCGGTGCAATCATACGATCAAACACGCTAGCAGATTGGCGTTCCTGCCACGGTTCAGTTTTGAACTGACCACGCGCCGCTGCATCGATCAGGTATGCACCACGATGAAACGGTAAAATAATCAAAAAAGTATCGCCTTGTCCAATATCAATCATAGCGACTTGCCCAAATGGATTCAAAAATGGCAAGAAAGTTAAACAGCTAAACAATACGATTAACCACTTTACTGCGTGTTTTTGCATCTTTTGCGTACTTTTTTGATCGAAGTAATAAAACATGCTAATGAATAAAATGATCCACAGCCACCACGGTAAAATACCAGTCACTGGGTTAGATAAATCCAGATTGGCTAACCACTGACTTATCGTTTCTACTACTTGAATGAGTCGTGTCATCAGTAGTTGTAGTGGCATTAAGAACCCAGATATTCCAAATAAATGCCCAATCCAAACGACAAGTAAGCCAGGAATCAATAAATATGAAAACAGCCAAATGTATAACGGTCCTACGATAACGGATAACCATGAAAAGCGCTGATAGTAATGGAGCATAAACGGTAAACTTGCCAAAAAACATAACCAACTCGTACGAAAAGAACCTGCCTTCGCTTGAAATTGACTGCTATAACGTAAAACTAACGCCAGTACGTAACTCAGTTGAAAGCCGATAGATAATAGCGCCATAGGATGAAATAGTAAGACCACTGACATGCTACATAATGTTCCTACTAACGGATTGATGGTTCGATTGCTGAGAAATCGATCGCTCATCCATTGAAATAGGTAATCGCCTGTCACACGGAGCATCCCATACGGCCAACCCATCATCACACCATAGAATAAACTGATGATTGATAGCATATTGACATGTTCTTTGATCAGACCCACACGAAGTAAGCCGCGCTGTAATAATCCCACGAGTAACGACACGTGAAACCCACTGATACTAAAGAGACGAATCATGCCGATGGTTTGGTAATCCGCGAGTCGTTCCAACGCCATCTCTTCACGTACATTTAGAAACAGCGATTGACTATAGACGCGTACTAATGGTGCAGAAATCGCTGCTGTCCGATGAACTAATTGTTGATACCAGCGATGGATTAAGGCTATCAGTCCCCGTTTTGATTTGATGATAGTCAGTCGCTTGACTTGCATGATCCGTTCGATCTGTTTTGATCGCAAATAATTTTGATAATTGAAGCCACCAAAATTGCGTGGTCCCTCAGGCACTTCAATTTCTCCTTGTAGTCTGACATGCCAACTATCTCCATTATTTTTGAAAGCCTGTTGTTCTGCTTCACTTTTTAGGCGATAAAAAATCTGAACTTTTTCATCGACAAGCGGCCGTTTCACAACAGCTACACCTTTTAACTGATTCCCATTGATCGTTAGTTGATTAGGTGAAATAACAGCTGTCAGCGTTTGATCGCCAATACTGAGTGACGACTGATGCATACGTAAATTACCACAGATAATCCCTACGACAATACACTGCAATAGTAATAGTTTGAGTAAGTGTTTATCCTCTAAAAAGCATAATCGCACGACAAAAAAGAGCCAAAGTCCCCAAGTCATAACGCTCGGATGAACGATCGCTATGGTAATGATTAAAACACTCAAGCAAGCCCAAGTCATGTGATCAAACAGCTAATTGCTCGCGTAGTTTTTCGAGTGTCTTTTCACCAATTCCGCTGACGTTGATAAGATCGTCAATTTTTTGGAACGGACCATTTGTCTCACGGTAATCAATAATATCTTGTGCTTTTTTCTCACCGATGCCAGATACTGTCATCAACTCTTCCTTACTCGCAGTGTTGACGTTAATCGTATCACTCTGACTACTATTCGCTGTGCCCCCTGTCTGAGTTCCAGCATCAACCGTTCCCGATAAATCATCCAAAATCTCTTCGCCTTGTTTGGGAATATAAATCACCATCTGATCAGAGACTTTCAATGAAAAGTTGATGCGATTACGATCTGCATTATCTAATAAGCCCCCTGCACGCTCAATGACATCATAAACGCGCTCACCTTCTGAAACTTTGTAGAGCATTGGCTCTTTTACAGCCCCTTTAATATCAACCATCCATGTCTCTGCTTGAATAGGTTCTACTTGTGTCTGATTTACCGTCTTCGGTTCTGCAGGCATGGTAAAAGATTCAGTGCTTTTAGCGAAAGCTGTCTGTGGTTGATCATCAATCATTTCATTGTCAGTCTCATCACTACCGATAAAAAACACTAGTAACAGCAAAAAGCCCAGCCCAAATAAACTACCACCAATGATGTATGCACAATGCGTATCCAACCAATCTTTTAATTCTTGTATTATCATTTTTATCCTCTCCTTTACTTATTAAATACGCTCACTCCTCTCCTTTTTTGTTTTCGTATACAAAAAACAGCCCGATATTCGGACTGTTTGCGTTTGAATTAATTAATGCCTAACTGTTGTTCTTTCGCGTGAATTAAATCTGTAATCATTTGACAGTATGGGGTATCGATCCCTAATTCGATACCTTTTCTAGCCACTGCACCGTTGATGTAATCAATCTCTGTTGGACGGTGATTTTGAATCAGATCTTGATGCATCGATGGGTAATGTGCTGCCGCTGCGACACTCGTTTCGAACACATAATCCACAATCTCGGATTCATTTAATGCCACATCTAATGCCTTCCCTACTGTAACGAATTCTGAAATAATTGTTTTCACCACTCGCTGTGCTTCTTCACTCGCAAAGAACTCGCCAATCGTGCAATCGAGTAATGCACATGTTGAATTCATCGTGCCGTTCACACACGCCTTGCGCCAAATTGATGGTAAAACATCTTCATCGTAAGTGACGTTTAATCCTGCTTCATTCATCATATCGACAACCTCGAGCGCTTCCGTCTTACCTGATGGATCAATAGCTTGCAAGTTGACAGCTCCGGTACCCGTTAATAAAACTTCACCCGGTTTATTTAGACCTGCTGTCCACACCGTTACACCTAAGAGAATATTTTTCTCTGCGAGGTATCGCTGCATCACATCTTCATGACCTAAACCATTCAAAAGGCATAACACTTTAGTGTCTTCTTTAATAATCGGTTTGATACTTTCTAACATGCTTGGTAATTGCATAGCCTTCGTGAACAGGATAATAAAATCAGCTTCTCGTTTCGCTTCTGACGGTTTCATAATATCAATTTTGATATTGTCTTCATGATCACCGACAATATTCAAACCATTTTCTTTAATCGCTTGAATATGGTCTTCCCACATATCTAAAAGAATCACTTCATTGCCCTGTTTGTGTATTTGATAACCGAAACGACAACCCATCGCTCCTGAACCTGCAATATACGTTAACATTCCTATTTCCTCCTAGCCTTTGAATACAAAAATTTCGTCATCATAAACGTGTAGAACATCACACATGACCTTATGAACAATGAACCCAACAGCGAATGGAATAACAATCCATGTGATAAGCATGGTGAGAACACTAATATTCCCTTCATTTAATGCAGCGAGTGGAGATACTAATCCAACTAAACCAAAGCCGGCTGAACCAGGTGTACCAACCATACCCAAAATTGGAATACTCAATGAGCTGATCGCTGCTGTAATCGCAACCGGTAAGCCAATAATCGGATTCGTTAAGAAGTTAGGCATCATCATCTTCATCGCACCGAGACCAATCGCAATCGGTACTCCGGCACCATTACGTTTCATCGTTGCCCATACAAGAAACGCTGCAGCCGCTGCGACCCCCATCCCAGCTGATGCTGAGGTTAATCCATCTAATCCGATAGCCAATCCAATCGCTACGGTTGAAATTGGACTGATAATAATAAGTGAGAATGACACAGCAATTAAGATACTCATCAATAATGGTTGCAGCGTCGTAAAGGCATTAATAGCCTGCCCGATCACTGCTGTAATCATTGAAACATACGGTAAGGTCAACGTTCCGATAAAACCGACACCAGCACCAATACTGAAAGATATTACTCGTTTCACCTGCCATCGTTACTTCCACAAATTTCCACGCGCCAGAACCGATATAAGCCGCTCCAGCGACACTAGCCGATTGAATAGGATTCAATTTAAACTGCATCGCAATCAAAAAACCAGCCATAATCGGTGTGAAAAACTGGAAGACTTGCACGATATGCAGCAAATTAGCTGCGATTGGATTTGAAGCAACCGGATTCAAAAAGGTTGCTAGAATCGCGTTGGGAATCAACGCAACAACGATTGCTACTGTCGTACCATTCAGAATTTTCAATATAAATGAAGAAACAGTTTCTTTGTTTTGCACTTCTGCCATGATTTTACGCCTCCTAAATAAAAAAATGACTAATATTATCTAAGTTCAGCTATTATACCCTGGCTTAGTGACAAAGTCTACATACTTATTAAAAATAAATTATATATTCCGCAACTCACAAAAAAAAAAACAGCCCGAAAATCGGACTGTTCATTTAATTAATCAATTTGGTATATCACAATATTTGTGGCACCGTAATGCGCACGTTTAATCACTGTAGCACGATCAATAACATCAGGCATTTGATCTTCTTCGCTCAATTCACAGAGAATGGTACTCCCAGAATGAAGCCATCCTTCATCGATAAAGTACTGAATATCTTTAATCAACTGCTGTTGTTTATACGGTGGATCAAGAAAAACATAGTCAAATAGAAGGTTTTCTTCCTGTGTGCGCAGTTGTGCAAGTCGTTTGCGATTATTTCCGGGAAGCAATGTGTATTCCTCTTCGCAATGCGCTTTTTGAATATTTGCTTCGATCGTCGCTACCGCTTTTCGATCACGTTCAAAGGCGTAAACATGCGTTGCACCACGAGACAATGCTTCAATCCCAAGTGCCCCGGTACCTGCATAATAATCGAGAACGTTACCACCATCGAAATACTGACCGAGTAGATTAAACATTGATTCTTTAATTTTATCAGTCGTTGGCCGCGTATTCTTCCCTGGGACTGCACGTAATGGAATCCCACCGTAGCGTCCTGCAATTACTCTCATGCGTTATCTTCTCCTATCTGGTGAATAGCTTCCTCAGCTTCTACCTGTTTTAAGAAAGCCTGTGCACGTTCATTTTCCTGTTCGAGCACTTCATCAAAGTCCATATTGAGTTTAGCCTGCTCTGATTTCTCAACAGATTTAACAAACGGTAATCTTTCAATCTGTTTAATCGACTGATCAACCGTTTTAGCATCGACATACATTATCGCATAGCGCATGCGATGAGAAATATAGTAAAGAAAACCATATTTCTTCAATGGATAGACTTTTCTAGAGGAATAGAGATAGACAATCAGTTCCTGTCGATTAGGCATATCAAAACGTTGCTTCATAACTCATCCTTCTATGCGTCCAATTCAACCAGTAAGTCGCCGACTGCAATACGATCGCCTTCGCTGACATGAATGGTTTTAACTTTTCCAGCTTTTGGTGCTTTGAGTGAGGTTTCCATCTTCATCGCCTCAACAACTAAGATGACCTGGCCTGCGTCAACCATTTCGCCTTCTTTGACTGGCACACTGACAATGTTCCCCGGCATGGTCGCACCAATGTGGTTTTTATTCGATGTGTCCGCTTTAGCACGTGTTGCCACTGTTGTCTGAATTTGACTATCGTGGACGATAATTTCACGACGCTGACCGTTCAAATCGAAGAAGACGATACGATCACCATGTGTATCTGGCGCACCGATATCAACGAGACGAATACGCAATACTTTACCTTGTTGCAGTTCGACTGTGATGGTTTCTCCTTGTTTCATTCCTTTGAAGAAAGTCGGCGTCGTTAAGTTTGTCAAATCACTATAGCGATCAATCTTTTCACGATAATTCTTGTAGACATCTGGATACATCAAGTAACTCAAAACGTCACGATCAGAAATCATTGGATCAGAAAAAGTATCGATTAGCTCTTGTTTTATCGCATCAAAATCGACAGGTTCCAATAATTCTCCTGGACGCGCAGTTGATGCAGGTTCTCCTTTCAAGATGATATCTTGAACATCTTTCGGAAAACCACCAGTTGGCTGTCCTAAGTTCCCCTTAAAGAAGTCAATCACCGATTTAGGGAAATCGATCGAACGGCCTTTTTCATAAAAGTCATCAATGGACAAATGATTTTGGACCATAAATAACGCCATATCACCAACAACTTTGGAAGATGGGGTAACCTTCACGATGTCGCCAAATAGCAGGTTGACCTCGCGATACATTTCCTTCACTTCGTCCCAACGATCAAAGAGTCCAAGCTCTTTTGCTTGCTGCTGGAGGTTTGTGTATTGACCACCTGGCATCTCTACACGATAGATTTCGGTTTCTGGTGCTTTCAAACCTTTGCTGAAATCTTCATAGTACGTGCGCACAATCGCCCAGTATTGATTCAAACGCTGCGCATTTTGAACGTTTAGCTCTGGTTGACGCTCGTCTTCTTCTAATGCGTAGTAGAAACTTGTTAGACTCGGCTGACTGGTGGTTGAACTGAATGCTGATGAGGCAACATCCACAATATCGACCCCAGCGCGTGCCGCAGCCACATAGGTTGCCACACCGTTTCCAGAAGTATCATGTGTATGTAAATGAATTGGTAACGATACAGCTTCTTTCAAAGCTGTAATTAATCCATAGGCTGCTTTTGGCTTCAATAACCCTGACATATCTTTGATTGCTAGAATATCAGCGCCCATGCTTTCAACTTTTTTCGCCATTCGTACATAGTAATTGAGATCGTACTTGATGCGCGTCTTGTCTAGGATATCGCCCGTATAACAGATCGCAACTTCCGCAATCTTTCCAGTTTCCTTCACATATTCGATCGGTTTAGCCATCTGTTCGGTCCAGTTCAAACTATCAAAAATACGGAAAATATCGATACCACTCTTCGCTGATTCATGAATAAATTCACGTAGCACATTGTCTGGATAAGCGGTATATCCTACCCCATTAGCACCACGGAATAACATCTGAAGTAGTGTATTCGGCATTGCCTGGCGAATATCATCGAGACGTTGCCACGGATCTTCAGACAAGAAACGCATCATCGTATCGAACGTCGCGCCTCCCCAAACTTCATGTGAAAAGATAGATGGATTAGCGAGTTCTTCAACTTTAGCTGCTTTAAGAATATCTTTTGAACGCATACGTGTAGCGATCAAACTCTGATGTGCGTCACGCATGGTAGTTTCCGTAATCAGCACTTGTTTTTGGTCGAGAATGTACTGCTTCACTGCCTCAACACCCTCAGTGTCAAGAATCTGTTTAGCGGTCTGCGTTGGAAATTCAACAGGTTCAAGCTCTGAAATCACTGCATCAACGTACTGTTCCTCTTTGCCCTTCGCAATCCCTGGATAACCGTTAATCGTCGTATCACCGATATACTGTAAAATTTTGTTGCCACGGTCACGGTTACGGTTTGATGGGAATTCAAAGAGTTCTGGCGTATTATCGATAAATGTTGTCGTTGCGCTACCATCGATAAACGCTGGATGTAAAATCACATTCTGTAGAAATGGGACGTTGGTTTTCACCCCACGAATACGGTATTCACGCAAAGAACGACGCATTTTACGTACTGCACCTTCAAACGTCATAGAATACGTAATCAATTTCGCAATCAATGAGTCATAGTAAGGTGAGACGATCGCATTACTGTAGCCGTTACCTGCATCCAGACGTACACCATAACCACCTGGAGAGCGATACGTATTGATCTTACCTGTGTCTGGTAAGAACTGGTTTGCTGGATCCTCTGTCGTGACACGACATTGAATCGCATAACCCATTTGTGGCATATTTTCTTGTTTTGGTACACCAATCTCATCCAGCGTCATCCCTGCTGCAATCGCAATCTGTGCCTGAACAATATCAACACCTGTAATCTGCTCAGAAACCGTATGTTCTACCTGAACACGTGGGTTCACTTCGATAAAGTAGAATTCATCGCCGGACACCAAAAATTCAACCGTTCCAGCATTTTGATATCCGATACTAGTCATCATCTGGCGCGCCGCTTCACAGATACGCTCACGCAAGTCATCAGATAATCCAACGCTCGGTGCGATTTCGACTACTTTTTGATGACGACGTTGAATCGAACAGTCACGTTCCCAGAGATGCACGACATTGCCGTGTTGATCTCCCAAAATTTGAACCTCGATATGTTTCGGATTTTCAATGTATTTTTCCGCATAGACATCATCAGAACCAAAAGCTGCTTTAGCTTCACGAACAGCTGCTTGATAATGATCAGCTAATTCTTCCGCATGGCGTACAACACGCATGCCACGTCCGCCACCACCGAGTGCAGCCTTGACCATAATCGGATAGCCAGCACTTTCAGCGAAAGCCTTCAATTCATCGAAATCTTTGACTGTACCATCCGTCCCTGGTACTTCTGGAATATGTGCTTTTTGCGCAGCTTGTTTTGCTTTAATTTTGTCACCGAATGTATCTAGAATTTCTGTCTGTGGTCCCACAAATACGATACCTTCTTCGCGACAACGTTTCGCAAATTCTACATTCTCAGATAAGAACCCATATCCTGGATGAATGGCATCTACATCATTTTCTTTAGCGACACGAATAATATCCTCAATATCTAAATAAGCTTCAACCGGTTTTTTACCCTCGCCGACTAAGTATGACTCATCAGCTTTGAAGCGATGCACAGAATTTTCATCTTCTTTTGCGAAAATAGCAACGGTTTCAATACCTAATTCATAACATGCTCTGAAAATACGAATCGCAATTTCTCCACGGTTCGCGACTAATAATTTCTTAAACATCTTTTTGCTCCCTCTACTTAAGGCTCATGTTTTAATTTATTTTTCCGATCGAAGAGACCTTTTTCAGATTCAATCTGTTCCTCGCGAATGACATTCAGCGCAAGTCCGATCATGATATTCGTAACCATAATGGACGATCCACCGTAACTGATGAACGGGAACGTCACCCCTGTAATTGGCAACAGACCGCTGACCGCACCGAGATTGACGATTGCCTGAATTAATAGATAACAGCCAACGCCAACTAACACGAGCTGTGAATAAGTTCGACGCATGTGGTTAGCTTTCTTCATAATATAGATCACTAAGAAGAAATAAAGCACGAGAATTACTGTCAGGCCTATCCACCCAAATTCTTCACCAACAATCGCCATGATGAAGTCATTATGGGCTTCCGGCAAATACCCCGTTTTCTCAATACTGGCGCCTGGTCCACGTCCAAAGAATCCGCCACCTGCGAGCGCATAATAGGAATTAGCAAGCTGTAGACCCGACCCACGTTCATCGAGAAACGGATTGACAAATGCCGTTAAACGACGAAAACCATAGTGCCATTGGTTCAACCAACTCATATCAAACACACGCATAATAAATACTAACGCGCCGTATCCGACTGCACTGAGTCCCAGTAATCGGAAAGTATGTTGTTTATCGATGCCGGATGCTAATGTCATCATCGTGAGAATCGATAGTAAGATGAACGCCCCACCGAAGTCGGGCATCATAATCGCCATTCCGAGAAATACTAAGAACCAGATAGGAATTTTCCAATCCCAACGCATGGTATGGATA
Organism: Aerococcus vaginalis; assembly: GCF_053762225.1. Taxonomy (NCBI): domain Bacteria; kingdom Bacillati; phylum Bacillota; class Bacilli; order Lactobacillales; family Aerococcaceae; genus Aerococcus; species Aerococcus vaginalis. The sequence goes on along the minus strand of NZ_JBSMYC010000004.1, from coordinate 72,705 downwards.
ATGCCACGTTGGTTAATCATCCGCAAATGTTGTTGGATAAAATGTGCAAGGAATACAACGATTGCTGGCTTAACAAATTCTACCGGTTGGATGGAGATAATACCCAAATTAATCCAACCGTGTGCCCCGTTGACCGGTGGCATGAGGAACCTGGCCACAAGTAGCGCTCCCAATAAGCCGAATATAATCAGATGGCGCACTTTCTCTCCTGTCATCACCTTGCGTTTGATCCCACTGATTCCAATCATCAGAAATAAACCAATGGCGACATAAATGGCCTGCCTAATCGCATAGTACGCAATATTGCCGTTCGCCTCAATCGATGCCATATAGCTACTCGATGTAAAGACCATCACGATTCCAATCAACATCAACAATAAACTTGGAATAAAAATTTTTAAATTCAAATAATGGAACGATCGACCGAATTGATAACCGATACCTTGATTCTTATTTTTCTGTTTCTTCTGCGTCACTTTTTTCTTTTTGGTTTCACTGCGCTTCGATCGCTTCTTTTTTGGCACAGCCGTCACTCCTCTACCCAAAAATTTGCAGGTGATTACCTGCACATGACAATATCGTTATTCTAGCATATTTTACACGCAAAAAAAGCATTCAACATCTGTATCACACAGAATTATCGAATGCTTTTATTTCATTTTAATTATTGTTTTTTGCGTTTTTTCGCTTCTTTGAGACGCAAGGATTTGTTCAAAATCTGTTTACGGACACGAATATGTTCTGGTGTAATTTCACAGTATTCATCCTCATCCATAAATTCCAATGACTGTTCCAAGTTCATAATCTTAGGCGCCTTAATCGTTGCGGTCTGATCTTTCGTTGCAGAACGAACGTTAGTCAAGTTCTTAGATTTAACGATATTAACATCGATATCCGCTTCACGAGAGTTCTGTCCCACAACCATCCCTTCGTAGACTTCTGTTCCTGGCTCTACAAAGATAGTTCCGCGGTCTTCCACCTGCATAATCCCGTAAGTGGTTGTTTTACCCGTTTCAGTAGACACCAATGACCCATTACGACGGCGACCGATTTCATCATCAATCATTGGACGGTAATCTTTGAATGTGTGGTTCAAAATACCGTAACCGTGCGTTGCCGTAATAAATTCAGAGTTGTAACCGATCATTCCGCGGGCAGGCACATCGTAAGACAAGCGCGTCGTCCCACGCCCCGTGTTTTCCATGTTTAACATCTGTCCATGACGTTCATTCAAGGATTGAATTACGGCACCAGAATATTCATCAGGCGTATCAATTTGAACGCTTTCGAATGGTTCGCAGAGCACGCCATCAATTTCTTTGGTAATAACTTTAGGACGGGAAACCTGTAATTCGAAACCTTCACGACGCAAGTTCTCGATTAAGACAGATAAGTGCAATTCCCCGCGACCAGAAACGATCCAACGATCGGGATCTTCAGTATCGTCCACGCGCAAGGAAACGTCTGTATGTAATTCATATTTTAGACGATCTTCCAACTTACGCGCTGTGACTTTATCGCCATCCTGACCTGCAAATGGGGAATCATTCGTCAAGAATGTCATCTGCAAGGTTGGTTCATCGATATGAAGTGCTGGTAAAGCATCTAAATGGTCTGGTGCGGTAATTGTTTCCCCAACGAAAATATCTTCCATACCAGAAATCGCGATAATATCCCCAGCTTCAGCTTCATCGATTTCGATACGATTCAGACCTAAGAAACCATATAACTTCGTCACACGGAAATTCTTAGTAGAACCGTCTAATTTGTTAACTGTGACAGTGTCACCCACTTTAATCTTACCGCGGATCACACGACCAACCCCGATACGTCCCACATAGTCGTTATAGTCGAGTAAGTAGACTTGGAATTGTAAAGGTTCTTCGATTTCACGGCTAGGTGCAGGCACCGTATCCAAAATCGTATCGAAAATTGGATCCATTGTTTTTTCCTGTTCATCAGGATCTGGTTTATAGCTTGATGTACCGGCTAAGGCAGAAGCGTAAACAACCGGGAATTCAATTTGATCTTCATTCGCGCCCAATTCGATAAACAAGTCTAATACTTCATCAACAACTTCTAATGGACGAGCAGCAGGTTTATCAATCTTGTTAACAACAACGACTGGAACTTTTCCTGCCTCAAATGCCTTCTGCAATACAAAACGTGTTTGAGGCATCGTTCCTTCTGCCGCATCGACAACGAGAACAACCCCATCGACCATATTCATGATACGTTCTACTTCACCACCGAAATCGGCGTGTCCTGGTGTATCCAAAATGTTGATGCGCGTCCCCTTATAGTTGACGGCTGTGTTTTTAGCTAAAATGGTAATGCCACGTTCACGTTCGATCGCATTAGAGTCCATCGCACGTTCCATAATTTGTTCGCGATCACCTAACGTATCGGATTCTTCTAATAATTGATTAACTAAGGTTGTTTTACCGTGGTCAACGTGCGCAATAATAGCCACGTTACGGATGTTGTCATGTGTCGGCATGAACAGTATTGCCCCCTCAAATAAATTTTCATTTCACTAAAGTGAATACAAGCAATTGCTATTTTATCACGCTATTTCGCAAAAAACTATTACAAGTTCTCACAAGCGTTTACTTTGCATGCGCGTTGTAAAAATCAACAAATTCTTGATGTACCGTTGGATAGGCCATAATGGTTGTTTCCGGATGCAAAAGATCAATAGGCTCACCATTAAACGCTGTCACCTTGAGTCCTGCTTCTTCAAGTAGCACTTTACCTGCTGCAATGTCCCAAGGTTTCAATGTCGGACTAATATAGGCACCGAGTTCTCCTTTTAGCACTGCTAAAATCTCTATAGCTGCTGAACCATAAGCGCGATAGCCCATACTCTGTTTAACGAAGTCTTGAACATCAAAACGGTTCCCCATGGTCATATAAATATTCGCATCAACCAAGCATTCAGAGAGTTCACGATCTGTGAATCGCATACTAAACGGTTTACCATTACGATAAACCATCCCCTCTCCGTGCACCGCTTCGAAATAATCATCATTCATTACATCGTAGATCGCACCAAATTCCGCAGTACCATCAATATAACGTGCGACCATAATACCAAAATGATTGTTCTGTAACACGAAATTAGAAGTGCCATCAATCGGATCAATAATCCAGACTGGTCCATCGAGTGATGTCACAGGGTCACCGAGTCCCTCTTCTCCGAGTACTTGGTCATCTGGAAATGTCGTGGCTAGTTTATTTCGAAAATATTCTTCTGTTTCCTTATCAATATTTGTTACCAAATCAGTCCGATCTGTCTTCGTATCTACCTCATGAATCGGATCATGACCTCCCTGGATCATCTGTCTTATTTCACTTCCTCGCGAAATCATCCAGGATTTCACCATCTCTCGATACGCTTTGACTTCCATTCTGAAACTCCTTACCTCTGTTCACATCACTGTTAACATCAATCTTAATTATCTTATCGAAACTTCTCTGTAAGCACAAACCCTATTTTATAAAGAAAACGGTCTAAACAACATAATATATAAAAAACGCACCACAGCATGTACTGTGATGCGTTTACTATTTAATCATTTACGATTGATGATTAGATGTTGATTGGTTTACCTAATAATGCTTCAGCAGCATCTTTGATCATTTCAACCAAGGTTGGGTGACCGTGAATCGTCAATGCGATATCTTCAGCAGTCATTCCGCCTTCAACAGCTAAACCAACTTCTGCGATAACGTCAGAAGCGTCAGGTCCGATCATTTCACCACCGATGATGATGTTGTCATCTTTAGTAGCAGTTAAACGAAGGAAGCCTGTAGATTCACCCATCGCTACGGCACGACCATTAGCACTCAATGGGAATTTCACATCATGTGCGTCGATACCTTGTTCTTTAGCTTCTTTCTTAGTCAAGCCGACTTTAGCGATTTCTGGGTCAATGTAAGCAACAGATGGCATTGCGCGGTAGTCAACAGCAGATGCTTTACCGGCAATCGCTTCAGCAGCAACAATACCTTCGTATGATGCTTTATGTGCCAAAGCAGGACCAGGAACGATATCACCAATAGCGTAGATGTGCTTGTTAGAAGTGCGTCCCTGTTCATCGACGTTTACTAATCCACGATCGCTAAGTTCAACGCCAGCAGCTTCCAAACCGATGTCATCAGTGTTTGGACGACGACCAACAGATACTAATACGTAGTCAGCAGTTACTTGGTGACTCTTACCGTCAACTTCGTACGTTACGGTTACGCTGTCTTCTTTTTGATCAGCTTTCTTAGCCATAGCACCAGTAACAATCTTCATACCTTTATCTTCCATACTCTTTTGAGCAGTTTTAACAATGTCTTTTTCGAACATTGGAAGAATTTGTTCAGTACCTTCTAAGATCGTTACTTGACTACCCAAGTTAGCGTAAGCAGATCCTAATTCAGAACCAATGATCCCACCACCAATAACGACTAAGCGTTTTGGAATTTCTGGTAAGTTCAATGCACCTGTAGAGTCAATGACACGGTCTTTGAACTTGAAGCCTGGAATTTCAACCGGACGAGAACCAGTAGCTACAATCAAGTTCTTGAATTTGTAGAGTTCGTGTCCATCGTCTTCTTCATGTTGAACAGTCAATTCATGGTCGTTGTTAATGTATGCCAAGCCGTGCAATACTTCAATTTTGTGTTTCTTCATCAAGAATTCAACACCGCTCGTCATGTGAGCAACAACTTCGTTATCTTTCCATTCTTGGGTCTTCTTGAAGTCGATTTCAGCTTTTGAAGAAATACCATATTTTGCGGATTTTTCATTAGCCATTTCGTAAGCATGACCTGCTTGGATCAACGCTTTGGATGGAATACATCCAACGTTCAAGCAGACACCACCAAGTGTGTCGTAACGTTCAACAAGGGCAACGTCTTGTCCTTCTTCAGCAGCACGGATTGCTGCAACGTATCCACCAGGACCTGAACCGATAACAATCGTGTCTTTTTCAATTGCTGTAATGCCTACTACCATTTATTTAAACATCCCTTTCCGAAAACGTCTCTCATTAACCTTCAAGCAACAACAAGTCTGGGTCGCCTAATAAACGGCCAATGTCATTCAACGTCTTCTGACCTTCTGAACCGTCAACGATACGGTGGTCAAAGGTGAGGGACAATTTAACAACGCGACCAACAACGATTTCGCCTTCGTCGTTAACAACTGGTTCTTGAACGATTGAACCGAAACCTAAGATTCCGACATCATTACCGCTCAAAATTGGGGTGAAAAAGTCACCGCGTGCAGAACCAATGTTAGAGATTGTGATGGTTGAGTCAGCCTGATCAGCGGAGGTTAATTTACCTGCATGTGCTTTTTCAGATAATTCAGCAATTTCGTCAGCAATCTGAATCAATGATTTCTTATCAGCATCTTGGATAACTGGAACAAATAGACCTTGTGGTGTGTCTGTTGCAATACCAATGTTGTAGTAGTGTTTAACGAGGAATTCGTTGTTCTTCTCGTCAACAACAGCGTTCATCATTGGGTGTTGTTTCATCGCACCAACTAAAGCCTTAACCACGTATGGCAAGAAAGTTAAGTGTGTATCGTGCTGAGCAGCGATTTCCTTCATGCGTTTACGGTGTGCATAAAGTTTAGATGCATCGAACTGTTTGAACAAGGTAACTTGTGGTACAGCGTAAGATGCAGCAACACCTTTACTGATGGCTTTACGGAAGCCAGACATTTTAACGTGTTCCACGAGGTCTTCATGGTTGTTTGTCTTAGGTTTGAAGGTTGATTTTTCTTCAGCTTTTGGTGCATCCATTGGTGCGTCATCAGCTGGACCATCTTGAGTTGCGCCACCACGTGCAACGCTATCAGCAGCAGTGTTACCACCGTTTTCGCTGAATGCATCGATATCAGCCATTTCGATACGGCCATTTGCACCTGAACCAGTTACTTGGTTGATGTCTACACCTTTTTCACGTGCGTAACGACGTACAGATGGCATTGCTTGAACTAACAAGCCAGCTTTAGGAGTAGAACCAACTTCAGCTGGAGCTTCTGATGCTTCTTCTGCAGCCGGTGCTTCCTCAGCAGATTCTTCAGCAGCTGCGTCGTCTGAACCAGATGTTTCAGCTCCGGCACCGGAACCATCACCATCGAACTCGATCAATGGTTCGCCAACTTCAACGGTATCTCCTTCTTCTGCAAACAATTTCGTAACTTTACCACTGTATGGTGATACGATTTCGTCAACAGATTTATCGTTTTGAATTTCTAATAAGACATCTTCTTCTTTGACTTCATCGCCAACTTTGACGTGCCAAGTATCGATGTCACCTTCAGCCATACCTTCGCCGACGTCTGGTAAGTTGAAAATAAATGCCATTCTTTAAAATCCTTCCTTCTCTATAGGTTGAATGAACTAACTAGTCTGTAATTATTCTAGAAGTCTTCTGCTTCTTTAACAGCTTTGATAATGTCATCAGCATTTGGCAACCAGTAGTCTTCTGCCAATGCGAATGGGAAGACGCTGTCTGGTGCAGAAACAAGCTGAATTGGTGACTTCAATGACAAGATGAATCGTTGAGAAACTTCAGAAATCACAGAGTTACCTACACCAGCTTGACGCTGAGCTTCCTGAACCATTACGAAACGACCAGTTTTTTCGATAGACTTGCCTAACGTTTCGTAGTCTACAGGGGAAATTGTACGTAAGTCAATAACTTCGGCTGAGATGCCTTCTTTTTCAAGTTCTTCAGCTGCTTTCAATGATTCACGAACCATGTAACCGTAAGCAGCAATCGTCACGTCACTACCTTCACGAGCAACGTGTGCTTCATTCAATGGGATTTCATACTGTTCTTCTGGAACTTCTTCACGGAAAGAACGGTAGAGTTTCAAGTGTTCCAAGAAAAGCACTGGGTCATTGTCATGAATTGCTGCAGACAACAAACCTTTAGCTTCGTATGGGCTAGATGGTACAACAACTTTAATACCAGGAGCCTGAGCGATCATACCTTCTAAGGAGTCCCCGTGCATTTCTGCAGTATGCGTACCACCACCGAATGGTGAACGAACAACGATTGGTAAACCAACTTTACCACCCATACGGAAACGCGTACGAGCCATCTGACCTACAATAGAGTCCATTACTTCGAATACGAATCCGAAGAACTGGATTTCCATAATTGGACGGAAGCCTTGGAAAGCTAAACCAATGGCCATACCACCGATACCAGATTCAGATAATGGTGAGTCACTAACACGTTCATCACCGTATTTAGCGTTTAAGCCTTGGGAAGCACGGAAAACACCACCGTTAACCCCAACGTCTTCACCGAACAGTAAGACTTTGTCGTCATTCGCTAATTCTTGATCTAACGCCATGTTAATGGCTTCGACCATTGTGTTACCTTTTTTCTTTTTAGGCATGACTATTCACTCTCCCTTGCTTCGTATTCTGCAATCTGTTCTTTGATGTTCTGTCCAGGATTTTCAAAAACATTCTTCAAGAAGTCAGAAACTTTCTGTTTAGGTGCAGCTTCTGCTTCTTTAATACCTTTGTTGATCTCCTCAGTGCATTTTTCAACCCATTCTTCTTCGATGTCTTCATTCCAAAGACCTTTTTCTTCTAAGAAGGCACGCATACGAATCAATGGCTCTTTTTGAGTCCATGAATCAATATCTTCCTGCGTACGATAGATCTTAGGATTATCCCCTTGAGTAGAATGTGCACCTAAACGGTTGGTAATTGTTTCGATCAATACTGGACCGTTTCCTGCAGCAGCCCATTCACGCGCTTGTTTAGCAACAGCATAAACAGCTAAAGCATCGTTACCGTCTACCTGAATGCCCGGAATACCAGCAGCAACAGCTTTTTGGGCTAAAGTCTTAGCAGCAGTCTGTTTCATACGAGGAGTAGAAATCGCGTAACCATTGTTTTGAATGAAGAATACAATCGGCGCTTTGTAACGTCCTGCCCAGTTCCAAGCTTCGTAAGAGTCACCCTGACTGGAACCACCGTCACCAGTGTAAGTAAACGTTACTTTGTCGCTTCCTTTTAATTTCAAGCCAACAGCATTCCCCATAGCTTGAATCAACTGTGCACCGATAATGATTTGAGGTGGAACAGCTGTCACACCATCAGCATAGTCATTACCTAAGAAGTGACCACGTGACCATAAGAAACCTTGTGCATAAGTCATTCCTTTGTAGATGTTCTGTGGTAAGTCACGATAACCAGGATATACCCAGTCACCATCTTCAGAAGCAAAAATCGAAGCCATTTGAGATGCTTCCTGACCGTAAGTTGGTGCGTAGAATCCTAAACGTCCCTGCTTGGCAAATGCCATTGAACGTTGGTGCAAAGTACGAGAAAGCACCATCCATTTCATCAACTCAACTAATTCGTCATCGGAGAGATCAGGCATGATATCTTCATTAACAACATGACCTTCTTCGTCCAAAATACGAACCATTTGGAACTCCTTGTCGATCGCCGCTAAATGGGCTTCGAAATCAACAGGTTGTTTCGCCATAACTAACACATTCCTTTCTGTATATATACAAAATAATTACCTTTAAATAAAGTTTTCGCTTCATGAATAATATACCATGAAAAGAAACCGTATTCAACACATTAATTCACAAAGATGAAAAATATTCACCTTCTCCATTCAAAGTAACAATTTCATCAGATCTATGCAATAAAATCGCTTCTTTTAACAACATTTTATGTCATTATGCTTTTTTCTTTTAGCGACTTTATATTCCAATAAAATTGCAATGGAAACGTTATTTTACATCATCCGTTTTTCTTACGTCAAGACTCGTATTAAACTACGAAGTTTCGATTTAATTATATCTTAATTTTTAATATCTATCTTTATCGTTTGTGAAAAATTTATTTATTAACAAAAAAGCCGCCTGGAACACTTCCAAACGACTAATGTCTCAATTATTAGTAGGCGCGCATATCCTCTAAATCATATTTTTTCTTCAGATAGAAGTAAATCGGTACACCTATAGCGGTAATCCCTAATCCAATTAATGTTGTCAGTGGTTTAGAGAAGAAAGTACTAATGACGATAAATCCCCCACCGAGTAATGCAATGATAGGAACTACTGGATACATCGGCACACGATAAGGGCGATGCATCTCTGGTAACTTCTTGCGTAAGACAAACACACCTGCAAACGTTAAACAGTAGAAGCACCAAATAACAAATACTAGCATGTCTGTAATGGCATCAAATTGGCCAGAAATAACAATCATAATAGCTGCTACAGTCTGAATAATTCCTGAAAACCAAGGAACACCTGCATGATTTAATTTCGACATTTGTTTCCAAAATGGTAGCATTTTGCGCTCAGCCAAGGTAAACGGAATACGAATACCTGTCATAATATAACCATTCAATCCACCGTAGACGGAAATCAAGATACCGATTGTAATTAATTTGCTACCCATTGGACCGAATAATACATTCGCAACATCCGAAGCAACACCGAGATTACCGATGACTTGATCAATCGGCAGCACATAGAGGAACACAGCGTTCACTAACATATATACAGCCACTACGATACCAATCCCCCATACAATAGCACGCGGTAAATCCTTAGCCGGCTGTTTCATTTCTCCTGCGATATTACCGATATGAAGCCAACCTTCATAAGCAAACATCGTTGCAAGCAATGCACTACTTAATGCGGTAACGGTACTATGATCGCCAGCAGCGCTCATCGGAAATAGCGAAAATGTCACTTCTGTATCATGAAAGAAGCCAAAAATAACCAGTAAAGCGAGTGGGACGAGTTTTGCAATCAGGGTAATGGTAGTAATCGACCCTGCAGCTTTTGCACTAATTAGATTTAGTCCCAACGCAAACAGAATTACACCGATTGCTATAGGAACAAGCCATGTGGCAGCTAACCCAAAGAGATTAATTACCTGCGTTGCAAAAGCAATCGCGATAGCTGCGACAACGGCTGGGAAGTAGATAAACCCTTGCGCCCAACCGGCCATATATCCCCAGAAGTTACCATATGTACGACCAATATAGATAATCATTCCACCCGTCTCTGGGAACATTGCAGCCAGTTCTGCACTTGTTAATCCCGCACAGATAGTAATCATCCCCGCCAAAAACCAAGCAAATAACGCTAAGGAAATAGTGCCAGTTGCTTCAGTTACGGCAGCAGCCTTGAAAAAGACCCCTGTTCCAATCACTGTCCCGGCAACTGTTGCAATCGAAGGGATTAACCCAATCGTGCGCTTCAATTCTGCTTCATTTTCCAATACAATCACTCTCCCACTGAAAAAGAATGGCGGATTTCTACCGACTCTCTTTATCTCTTATTTCATTTTGAGATCACTGTTGTGCTAACTGAATCTTTCATTTTTATAATTAATGGGATTGAAACAATAAGTGGTTATCGGCAATCACATATCTCTCAGTAGATCAGACTTTTATCCTTACTGAAATGATTAACAGCATTTTTCTCAAGCTTCAAGAATACATTATTATTAGGCATATTGCGACCCTAAATTTAACGATCAGATGATAGTTTTTAAATATTTTCATTATGGTTAATGATTGCGTTAATTAATAGTTTATAACTTACTCTTAAACAACTCTTTTAAGGACACGAACATGAAAAAAGCCAGTGTATTCAAACACCGGCTGTAACCCTCAATTAATCTAAAAATTCAGTGAAGTTATTAATGTCATAGCGTTCACTTTCAAAATCATCCGTACCGTGCGCACCCTCACCAGGAACACCTAACGAAATGGCCATCACCGGCACAAAACGTTCTTTATCTTGTCCGAGTAGTTCAACTATTTCTTCCGGATTGTAACCCGCCCATGGTACGGCTTCATAACCGTGTGCTCGAATCACTAATAGTAACGACATCGCAAGCATTGCTGCATCAATGGTCGCATCACGTTCGAGGAATGAGCGATCAGCATTCTCATATAATGGTAGGAACGTCGAGAAGATTTCTTCTAGACGTTCTTTTGAGATATCCCCTCGCTCATAAACTGCTGTCCACAATTCGCGATACACCTTGTATGCATATGCATCACCGAGAATAAAGACAGTCGTTGGTGCTGAATCGAAATGACGCCAGTTAAACGGCAGCACAGATGCTCTCAATTTTTGGCGTTGCTCTTCGCTATCGCAAACGACGCATTTCCACGCCTGCAAGTTACATGCTGATGGTGTTGTGGCAGTTTCTTCCAGCATCTCCATCAATTCTTCGCGAGCAATCGTCTGATTCACATCGAATTCGCGGACGCTCTGACGATTAAGGAAAATATCGGCGAAATCGTTGCTCTTATAGTTCACATCAACTGGTTTACGTTTACTCATTTGAAAAAACTCCTATCTATGCTTGCTGGCTACTCTTCAGTTCGATGTATTGACCGACCGTACAAAAATACATAATCTAGTCACGTACTCTGATCGATCATATGACGTTTTCCTCTACTTAAACTTCCCTATATCGCACATATCCTAAAATTGATATCTTGTTACATATTATACAATTTATGTGAATGTTTTATTTTTAATTCCCCGAATAGTTTAGCTTATCTCGATTAAATGTTCAACGTTGAACAATATCATCCTTTTATAGCCAATCGTCGATCGCCTGGGCCGTCTTCTGTTGAAAGTTAATTTGGTAGAGATGACTCATACGGACGAGTAAATAATTACCCACCAATCCCACGAAGAAGCCAGCAGCAATACCAGCCAATGTCAGCACGGGTAAATAATTCAAAATCAGCCAAGATTTCGAAATAAACGCAGCGATTAATAGCTGTCCAATATTATGCATGAACCCCCCGACAATAGAGAGACCAATCACACTCACCCAACGCGGTCCCAGTTGTTTCACGATGAGCATCGCAACGAGGCTCAGTAATGCTCCCGTCAGACTGTAAACAAAACTGGAAAATGTCCCAAACATTAATGCGACACCAGCAGTTCTAAGGAAGACAATGGCTAGCACATCACGCTTAGGTAGCATGAATAAGGCAATCACTGTCACAAGATTCGCAATCCCCAATTTAGCACCCGGAGCTACAGCAAATGGTGACGGCAACATCGCTTCGACGCCACCAATAACCATCGCCTGGGCCGCAAGCATAGCTGCATAGATCAGGCGGTAATGTGTATCATTTCTCATTCTTAGTCATTCCTTCATCATTTTTATCAAGTGCAATCGCTATTATGCCACAAATCTCATATTTTTTGGAATAAATTACAAACGTTTATTGATTTTTAATTCACAAAATGTTACTTTAAAAATATAAGTATTAGTTCAGGGAAGGAGTCACATTTATATGACTAGAAATATTGTTGTCATAGGTGCGGGCTTTTCTGGCGTTTCTGCTACCAAGAAATTAGCCAAAAAGTTCAAACGTGAGAAAGACACGAAGATTACCCTCATCGATCGTCATTCTTACTTAACCTACATGACTGAGTTGCACGAGGTTGCCGGAGGACGTGTTGAACCAAGCCATATTCAATATGATTTACAACATTTATTCGCACGTAACAAAAACGTTGACCTCGTCACTGATGAAGTAACTAGCATCGACTACCATAAACAAACGGTTAAAGGTGAATACAGCGAATACCCTTACGACTATTTGTTAATCGCAGCAGGTGCTGAACCAAATGACTTTGGGGTTCCTGGTGTTAAGGAATACGGGGCAACCATGTGGTCTATTGAAGAGGCTGAAAACATTCGCCACCGTATTATTGAAGCTTTCACTCAGGCAGCTAACGAAACAGATAAAGAAGTGCGCCGTCGCATGCTTTCCTTCGTTGTCTGTGGTGCCGGATTTACTGGGGTTGAATTAGTCGGTGAATTTATCGACTGGATGCCAATCCTCGCTAAACAGAACAAGATCAACATCAATGAAGTTTCTGTTCACCTCGTTGAAGCTGGCCCAACGATCTTGCCGCCAATGACCGAAAAAGATCAAAAACGTGCCCTCAAACACTTACAGAAGAAGGACATTCAAGTTCACCTCAACGATGCTGTTAAAGAAGTTTTCGTTGACCACATCTTGCTCGGTTCGGGTAAAGAAATTCCAACATACAACTTAATCTGGACGGCTGGTATTCAGGCCAACACAGGTGTTGATTGGAATATTGAATCTGCACGCGCACATCGCTTAGTCGCAAACAAATTCATGCAATCTGTCGACCACAAGAATGTCTTTGTCTCCGGTGACATGGTTTACTACGAAGAAGAAGACAAAGATGGTCAGGTGGTACCTCAGATTGTTCAGGCTGCTGAACAAACTGGTAAGACAGCTGCTCAAAATATCTACAACGATGTTTCCAACGAAAAAATGGAAGCCTATAAAGGTAAATACGATGGTCACATGGTTTCCATCGGTGGTCACTACGGTGTTGCACGTATCTTTGACAAGTTCTCCATGAGTGGATTCTTCGCCCTTGCGATGAAACACATGATCAACATCATGTTCTTCTTAACCATCGGCAGTCTCTACTACGCATGGCGTTACATCTTGACAGAATTCTTGCACATCCGTCACCACAGAAACTTGATGGGTCGCTTCTTCTCCTCATACGGAAACATGCTCTGGCTCTTGCCACTCCGTGTCTACTACGGTGGTATGTGGTTCGTTGAAGGGTTGAAGAAATGTTTCGGTCTCTTCGGTGGCGAATCCTGGTTCGGTTCAGACATTATCTTCCCATTCGAATGGTTACAAAATGATGCTGTGTCTGGTGCCAGTGCCGCTGCTGAAGAAACCGTGACGCAGGTATTCGGTTTGAACTACGTCCCTGGTGAAGAACCAATGTCAGTGCTCCAAGAAATGCCAGGCTGGTTCGAGTGGATCATGAAAATCTTACTCCCTAACCAAGGTATGGCATTGTTCATGCAACGTTTCATGGCGATCTTTGAATTGGTTTTAGGTTTAATGTTAATTATCGGTTTATTTACTTGGATCTTTAGTGGGATTACTATTATCTTAGTAACAATGTTTAGTTTATCCGGTATGTTCGTATGGCCAAATATGTGGTTCATCCCAGCAGCTCTCGCATTGATGGCTGGTGCTGGTCGCGTTCTCGGTGTTGACGGTTGGTTATTACCTCGCCTCGGACGCTCACTCGATCATTGGTGGTACGGAACGCCGCGAAGTATATATCGCAAGGAATAACAATTTATTCCTTTAGAAAGGCATTGATCCCATGCATCCAATCTGGCAATTTGATCCGACAATGGCATCAGAACTTGAAACTGTTGTCGCGATAATGAAAAAATCCGTGGCCATTCGCCATCCTAAAATCAAACAGCGCATCATCGATTACATCGATGCGCCCGGTAAATATTTGCGTTCTGGTTTTGTATTGCTCTTCTCAAGACTCTATCACGAAGGTGAAATTCCAGAACAGAAATATACCTTAGCTGCAGCGGTTGAATTGCTTCATCTAGCAACATTACTGCACGATGATGTCATCGACCGTTCGGATACGAGACGTGGGATTGAAACCTTAAATACCTATGCTACGAATCGCATTGCCATTTACGCTGGCGACTATTTATTAACGTCTATTTCTGATTTAGTACGACAGTCCTATAGTAAAGAGGAACTCTCTGATCGTTACTCATGGACCGCCAATGCGTTATTGAATGGTGAGATTAGCCAGCTAGCGAATAGTTTTAATAAAGAACTCACACTCAATCAATATCTGAAACAGATCCGACGTAAAACAGCCGTACTCTTCGGTTTAAGCACATACGTTGGTTACTACCATGAAGGTATCAGCGCTAGAAAAGCCGCACAGGCCTTTAATGTCGGTGTTAACTTCGGTATGGCGTTTCAGATTATCGATGATTTAATTGATTACCGTGCAGCTAGTGGTAATAACGGTAAACCGATGCATCAAGATATTCAAAATGGCTTCTACACTGCCCCACTCTTGTACGTTCGTGAACATAACGTTGCTGAATATCAAGAGTTATTGCAGCTAGATTTCAGTCAATCAGAGAATATCAAACGACTTGATCAAGCGATTATTGCTGCTGATGGATTTAAACAAAGCGCTGAACTCGCTGTTAATTTCCTAAAGAAAGCGAATCAACATCTCGACCGATTACCAGGACGATCAGAAGATCGCGAAATAATCAAAACGTTAGGAAATCATTTTTTAGAACAATTAAATAATGTGAACCTGTAGACATGCAACCGTTTTTATTGTAAAATGCTATTAGCAAATAAATTTTTACACAAAGGTTTCTAGGAGGATTACTTATGTTGAAGAAACGTTTACTCTCATCTGCTTTATTATTCACTTCTTTCATTACGTTGGCTGCTTGTAGCAACAACGACGATGCTGCTAACACAACTGAAGAACCAGCAACTGAAGAAACTGCTACCGCAGACAACGCAAATGCTGAACTTCAAGATGGTGAATACAAATTAGAAACACCGATGAGTGACAACGGTTGGCGTACAGAAATGATTATGACCGTTACAGATGGTAAGGTTGCCAGCTTAGATATGGAATCTTACGACGAAGACGGCAACAAGAAGAGTGAAGACGAAGAATACCAGAAGAACATGAAAGACGAATCTGGTACTTCTTCAAACGAAGCTGTTGAACAGTTAACTTCTCAATTTGTTGAAACTGGTGACCCAGCACAAGTTGACGTTGTATCCGGTGCTACCCACACTTCTGAAAGCTTCAAGAAACAAGCACAAGCTTTACTTGACGCTGCTAAAGAGGGTAACACTGACGTTATCGAATTTAACGAATAATCTTACGTATTGGACGTTTGGAGGTGGCGAGCCCACCTCCTTTTTTTATTGATATGAATGATTTAGATAGGACAGAATAATGAAACATAAACAACGATGGTACAGTCTACTTATACTCTTGGTATTACTGATCGGTGTTGGTTGTGCGAAAGATGAGAATACCTCAGGGGATATAGTGACAACACCTGTGAGTGAAGTACAAGAAGTACTGCATACTTCGGTACAATTACAAGTTTTTAATCCTGATACCGAAGACATTATTAGTGAAGCATTCGATTTAATGAAACGTTACGAAGATCAGCTAACCACCAACAAAGAAGGTTCGGATGTTTACCAAATTAATCAAGCAGCTGGAGATCATGCAGTCAGCGTTCATCCAGATACGTTCGAAATCATTAAGCGCGGACTAGAAATCGCTGAAGAAAGCGATGGGCTATTTGATATCACGATCGGCCCTATCAATGAACTTTGGCGTATCGGTGAGGATGATGCGCGCGTGCCTGAAGCTAACGAAATTCAAGCTGCCCTACCACTCGTCAACTATCAGGATGTGGAATTGAATGAAGAGGACCACAGCGTTTTCTTAAAACGCCCTAACATGAAGATCGAACTCGGTGGGATTTCAAAAGGTTATATCGGTAGCAAAGTCATCGAATTTCTCGAATCGAAAGGTGTGACAAACGCCATCGCAAACCTCGGCGGTAACGTCGCCCTACTCGGTGATAACCCATCCAATCCGGACGGCTGGGCAGTGGG
The DNA here is from genome assembly GCF_053762225.1 of Aerococcus vaginalis. Taxonomy (NCBI): domain Bacteria; kingdom Bacillati; phylum Bacillota; class Bacilli; order Lactobacillales; family Aerococcaceae; genus Aerococcus; species Aerococcus vaginalis. Next base: position 56,157 of record NZ_JBSMYC010000004.1, on the reverse strand, counting down.
TATCCAAGATCCAACCAAAGAACGCAACCAAGTGGTCGGCAAGGTGATGTCTGCTGGTGATCGCGCGGTTGTGACATCGGGAATCTATGAGCGTTACATCGAAGAAGACGGTAAGACCTACCATCATATCCTCGATCCAAAAACGGGTTATCCAGTCGAAACAAATATTACAAGTGTTAGTGTGTTTGCGCCAAGCTCGTTCGAAGGTGATGCTTACTCCACCGCCCTATTTGCGCTCGGTATCGACAAAGGTATTGACCTTATCAATCAGAAAGAGGGCTTCGAAGTACTCTATATCGACGATCAAAAAAACATTTATCTCTCAGATGGTCTAAAAGACAAGCTTGAAATCACTAATGAGCAATATCACGTGGTAGAATCATAGTAATGATAGAAAGGAGGAAAATTGAATGAATGAATCGACACAAAATAAACTAAAAATATTTGTGGAATTTATCCAATTGCCAACATCATTGGTGACATTAATTCCGATGCTGATTGGTTTTTTGTGGACGTACTACAATTACGGTGAATTTAATTGGATTAACGCGCTATTGTTTTTCATTCCAGCGATTATTTTTGATATGAGTGTCACAGCCATCAATACCGTTATGGATTATCAAAAGGCTAAAGATGTTAATTTTCAACAGAATGTGAATGTTATCGGCAAATATCATCTAGACTATAATAAGATGGTTAAATTTGTCTGCGTAGCTGTTGTTATTGCTATCTTGATATCTTTAATTCTCGTACTACGTACTGACTGGATGCTTGCTGTACTCGGTAGCTTGGTATTCGCTATCGGTATTTTCTATACATACGGTCCCGTACCAATCTCTAGAACGCCATTCGGTGAGGTAGCCTCTGGACTCGCGCAAGGACTCGGTGTCTTCTTCTTCGCTGTTTATATCACACGCTACCAATCACTCTTCTCAAGCATCTGGGATAACGGAATGGTGCAGATTCATATCGGATGGGGAAAGATACTTCAAATTATCCTACTCGCCACGCCATTCATTGCACTTGTCGCTAATATCATGTTGGCTAATAATACTCGCGATGTTGATCAGGATGTGATTAATGAACGTTATACATTGGTTCACTATATTGGACGTTCAAACGCACGTTTTCTCTATCAACTCTTGAGTCTTGTGCCTTGGATTTCTTGGATACTCTTCATCATTCTCGGATGGTTACCATGGTGGGCATTAATTACCCTCGTTCTCACCATCCCTTATTTCAAGACAGTGAAAACATACAGTCAGCTGGTAGGAAAACCTGAAGCTTTCGAAGAATCAATTAAAGGTTTTATGATTTTTGCCATTGGGTATTTATTGACTGTATTGCTCGCAATTATTCTCTAAAGAAAGGAAGTATTTATGACTGATTTCAAACGTAAACTCAGTATCTTTTTAGAATTTGTTGAAATCCGTACAAAAATTATTAGTTTTTTCCCGATGCTCCTCGGCTTTCTCTGGTCAGCCTATCACTATCAACGTTTTAGTTGGCTGAATGCAATTGTCTTCTTCCTCGCTGCCTTCTTCTTCGATATGTGTACCACAGCCATCAATAATACGATGGACTTCAAGAAAGCACTTGACGAAGATTATCGTGATAACCATAACGTTATCGGACGCGAAGGATTAGATGAACGTCGCATGGTGTTAACCGTCTTCACCTTACTCGGTATTTCCCTTGTCTTCTCGATTTTATTGGTCTTCTTGACTGACCCAATGTTGCTGTTTATCGGCGCATTCCTATTCGCAATCGGCATCAGCTATACATTCGGTCCGGTGCCAATCTCACGTACGCCGTTCGGTGAGGTTGCGTCCAGTACGGCGATGGGATTTGGGATCTTCTATCTCGCTGTGTATATGGCCAATTATCCATATATCCTCTCTAGTGAATGGACGTGGGACGCTGTCACCATCAATTTGAACTGGATGGAGCTCTTACAGCTCATCTTCATGTCATTACCACTCATCGCGCTCACCGCTAATATCATGTTAGCCAATAATACGCGTGACTTGGAGACGGATATTAAAAACGAACGCTATACTCTGGTTTACTACATCGGACGTAAAAATGCGCATATGCTTTACCACAGTTTAAGCATGTTAGCGTGGGTCTGCTGGTTGCTATTTATTATCTTCGGTTTATTGCCATGGTGGGCACTATTCGCCTTCATCGGTTTAATTCCATTTCTTGCAATCAATAAAAAATACGCGCAATTGATTGGACAGCCTGCCGCTTTCCCACAAGCGCTCAAACATTTCGCATTGTTTGCGACAATCTACGCTGTAACGTTGATTATTGCGTTAATCGTTCGTTAACGATTAACTAATAAAAAAAGTGATTGGTTACGCCATTGTGGTGTAGTCAATCACTTTTTTATTATGGTAATGGTAGGATCAAATCATCGGATTGTCGTTCCCCTTTGACTTCGATAACGAAATGATGTGGGAGCGAAACCGCCGTTTGCCCTGGTCGTGATATCCAACCAGTGCGTACACCGATCTGATCTGGCGTATTGTCTTCCTTGATACGAATTTGATCGTCCTTTACCTCGATGATATTGTACTTACCTTTGCCAGGAGTATATCTCTTCTCGACAGATTGCCCTGGCTCTAGTGGGTAGCGATCAACGACTTCACCGTCAATCTTCACCTCAGCGACAGCTTTGCCACCGTCATCACCGAGTTGGTAAGCGAGAACCGCTGCTGGTAAGAACGATAATAAAATGACCAATCCAATAAATACAAAATCGAACGGTCGCATTTTTTTGATGATTTGCTTCATCGACTCACTCCTAAGTATTACCTTTCATTCTATCAGATTATCGAAAAACGTGATAGCTTTTTTGACTTTAAGGGTGATTCCATGGAATAATAAGGACAAATGAGGAGGATAACAATATGATTCTACGCGATGATATTACAAAAGATGGCGCACCCGTATTACGTGGTAAGGCAGAAAAAGTAACTTTCCCACTGTCTGAGGAAGATCAAAAACTCGCACACGATATGATGGAATATTTAGAGATTAGTCAGCAAGATGATCTCGCTGAAAAATATGACATTCGTCCAGGTGTTGGTTACGCTGCACCACAGATTGACCAAGGCAAACAAATGGTCGCTGTACTCGTACCAAATATTGAGAGTACAGATGAAGAAATCGTCCTGAAAGAAGTGATGGTTAACCCTCGCATCATTAGCCATTCTGTTGAAAAAATTTGCTTGCGTGAAGGTGAAGGCTGTCTATCCGTTGATTCAGACGTGCCAGGATACGTGCCACGCTATGCACGCATCACGGTGACTTATGATGATATTGAAGGTAATCATCACAAAAAACGTTTCAAAGGCTACCCTGCAATTGTTGTTCAACATGAAATTGACCACTTGAACGGCGCACTCTACTACGACCACATCGATAAGGAGGATCCATGGGGACTTCCAGATGAACACACCTTCTTACTCGGTGATGAATATTAATACATAACATAAAAAAACGATCGCTCAACAACACGGATATTGCCATGCTGAGCGATCGTTTTTTGTATGGTTAATCTTTATTTACTTGATGAGCAACTGCCTGCCAAATCTCTGCAGCAATATTAAATTTCGATTGTTTTGGAATACGATGTGCCTCTGATTCTGTAACCAATGTAATTGCATTGTTATCACTACCGAAACCGACTGATGTGTCACTCACATCATTAGCAACAATGAGGTCAACATCCTTAGAAGCCAATTTTTTCTTCGCATATTCAATGACACGTTCTGTTTCCGCTGCAAAGCCGACCAGGAATGATTGCTTGCGATCGAGCGATTTTAAGATATCTGGATTTTCAACCAACGTTAGCGTCATCCCCAGTTCAGCATCATGATTCTTCTTAATCTTTTGATCGGAAGCATTGGCTGGACGATAATCGCTCACTGCAGCAGCCATGACGATAATATCCGCTATCTCATTACAACGACGCATTTCGCGCTCAAGTTCGCGGGCATCATTGACATAGTGATAATGAATATCCGGTAAAGTCGGTAACTGCTTGGCTACTGGTGTCACCACCGCATGCACAGCTTCGGCACCTAACAATTGCGCGGTATAGGCAAGCGCCAATCCCATTTTTCCTGAGGAGCGATTTGTAATATACCGTACCGGATCAATCGCTTCTTCGGTACCTCCCATGCTAATCGCAACCGTCTTACCGCGGAGGGATATGTTCTCTTCCAGAGACTGAATCGCTGCATAAGCTTCCACCACATGCAATAAAGCTTCCGGCTGTACCATACGCCCTCTGCCATCGTAACCCTCTGCTAAGAAGCCATAGTCTGGTGAAATGACCAGATGACCATCTGCTTTGAGTGTTTCAATATTCCGCTGCACGGCGGCATTCGCCCACATATTACCATTCATCGCTGGCACAATAATGGTCGGTGTCGCTAGTGCCAACCACGTACTCAACGCTTGATGATCAGCGATACCATTAGCCAACTTACCGATCGTATTTGCAGTAGCTGGTGCAACAATGGTCAAGTCCGCCCAATCCGCAAAATCAATATGCGGTACCGAATCGAGCGTTACGGTTGTTGTCGCATCGCGTAATACTTCATGTTTTGTCAGTACTTCCAGCGTCTGAGGTGTTACAAACAATTCTGCTTCCGGTGTCATCGCTACACGTACATTCGCTCCCTGCTTAATCAATGAACGGACGAGTAACGGCATTTTATAAGCAGCAATACCACCTGTAATGATAAGTAAAATATTCTTATTCGCTAGCATATTGCTGACCCTTCTTTGATTTCTTGTGCCCACAATTTTTCGGCACCAACTAAATTATCATGAATATTCCCCGATAACCGAACCGTTCGTTCTTTAATCTTTGGGTTGACGCGATAATGTTTTGCATTCATCATCACGTACAGCGCTTCTGGATTGTCTTGTGTAGCCTGCCAGAACGGGTAACGAATGAATTGAGGCGTCGTATTTCCTACACCAATTTCTAGATACAATACCTTACCCTCTCGATGTTCTGATAGGAATTGTTCATAGCGCGCACGCTGCACCATCCAGTGATCAGACTCAACCATGCCTCGCCCCCAGACACGTTTATTAATCTCGAGTGGCGCGCCACAGACGGGACAATAGGGGATCAAATCACTCGGAATACGCATATCTTTTTGCTCCTGGGCCATCTGATACATCAGTGCATCATCGCGGTACGTCGAACGATGACAGAATGCGCTACACTGCATCAAACGATACTCTCCTTGATAATAAAAGACCTGATCCATTGGGTAATCCGCTTGATAGAACCCATTGTCCGCATTCGTCGTAATCATATGCCAAGGCTTATGATTCAGTAACTTTTTGAGTGCCACATGCCCTTCACCGGTCGGCTGTTCTAGGCCATTTAGAATGACGAAACGGCTCTTGAACGCCCAATATTCTTCCCACGAATCATATGCTTCGTCGCTGACAAAAGCTTGAAGCATATCCAAGAATCCTTTTTCATCAATAAAATCTTGGAAATTCGATGTGAAGCGTTCGCCACTGTACGTAAAACCATCTGCCGCTGCAATACCAGCACCTGTGCCAACAACGATCGCATCGGCTTCTTTCATTAAATGCATTAATTGTTCTGATTCATTCGCTGCTGGCGTAATCATTGCTTGCCATTTAGTCATGAGATTGACTCCCTTCTGTCAAAAACTCACGATAATACGTTTCATCTTCTGATTTAAAGACGTTAAAGATCACCTTCAGTGTACTCCCCGTCTCATTCAAATACTCAGAGACTATTTCCGTAGCTAATGTTGCCGCTTCACGTTGTGGATAATTGAATTCCCCCGTTGAAATGCAGCAGAATGCTAATGTCTCTAATCCCATTGCATCCGCCTGCTTTAAACAGGAAAGATAACACTGTTTCAATAAATTGCGGCGCATCGGCGTGACTTTATCCTCAATATACGGACCAACTGTATGGAAAACATGTCGCGCTTTAAGATTGTATCCATCTGTCACCGTGACTTTTCCCACTGGTTCCTTCGTATAAGGACGTTCCGACATTAATCGATCCAAATCGTTTCGCATCTGCATCCCTGCGCGTGTTTGAATCACATTATCAATACAAAGGTGATTAGGAATGAAACAGCCAAGTAATCGTGAATTAGCTGCATTGACGATCGCATCGACATCGAGCTGTAAGATGTCACCGCGCCAGAGATACATTTGTGGTTGGAGAGGTTCGAGTGTCTCGATAGTGACAGTCGGCTCATCTTCATTTAATGTGCTGAGATAGGCATCTTGGATCGCTAAAATCTCTGTTGGCACGTTCCCTGCTTTTCTAACATTCATTAAGCCATGCAGTAACGCTTCAATGTCTGTCTCGTTCTCTGGTAATTCATCCGGTAATGTTGCTGCATAGGCCGGCGACTGCGTTTTGAGCCATTCATATAATATTTGTTGTTCGGCATACGTAATCATGAAATCTACCTTTCATGCTGTTGATATGAAAAAGCACTGTAGCTTCCTCGTGAAACTACAGTACTTTCACATTAGTATCGATAAGGAATTATTCGTCGTCCTCTAACGCATTGTATTCGTCTGCGTCAACTTCAGCGACACGAATCAACCAGTTTTCGTCAGCGTTTGCGCTGTTCAATAATGCTGGTTCATCTTCAGTTGCTTCATGACGTTCAACGATATTACCGCTGATTGGTGATTGAATTTCCATTACGGTTTTGGAAGCTTCAATATTCGCAATCACACCATCTTTATCGATATGATCTTCTTTGGTCAATTCAACGTAGCCCACTGTTCCCAAATCATCCTGTAATTCAGGTGTCATTGAGATGGTGTAGACATTGTTCTGTTCAGTAATTGATAAGTAATTTCCACGTTTTGCCATGGTTATCTCTCCTTTAAAATTCGTCATTTCATGCAAAAGTTATAGTATCGAGTACATGATTGCTTGTCAATGTGTTTGCTTTAAGTCAAAAGCCTTGCTGAGCGCTTCGAGCACTTTCAAGCGACGCTCATGACCAGGAATTAACGGCATCAACAGCCACTCATCCGCATCTAATTCTTTCTGGATAGCCTTGAGCTGTTCGACAACTTCGTCAATCGTACCGTGCGCCATACGCGTACGGTTATCTTTGATCGCTTGTTGTTCTTCATCCGTGATCTGGTCTACTCTTGCCGTTTCAATCGATGGGAATTGCCGGAATTGCGTAAACTGCTTTCGTCCGAGTAACCACACATCAATCGTTTTGACCACATCATCGACTTCATTCGGATCTGTTGAGGATGAAATAAAGATCCCTGCCATCGTGTGCGGTTCAGATTGAATACCTGAGGGTTGGAAATTTTCGCGATAGGTTTTAATTGCTTTCTGTCCCACTTCAACCGCATCTTGGCGTGCATACGGGAATAAGCCGTAACAATAACTCAGCCCCAATTCTGCACACTGTTTGGCACTATTTACCGATGTCGATAATTGCCACATTTCTGGTGTAGTTTCTACCATCGGATTAACGGCTAAGTGGCCTTCCTTACCTGTCGCTAAATTATCACGTAATTTGCGCACGCGTTCATGATGATTTTTAGCATCATCGGTTTCAGTTTCCATCGCATGCATCACAGGACGAGTACCGGGATTATTGCCGATACCGAGATCAATTCGGCCTGGGAAAAAGCCGGACATCAATCGAAATTCTTCCGCCACGTTGTACGGACTATAATGCGGCAACATCACACCGCCGCTGCCTACGCGGAGCGTTGACGTTTCACTCGCGATTTTTGTCATAATAATTTCTGGTTTGGACGAAGCAAATGCTGGCACATTATGGTGCTCCGCAATCCAAAAACGTTTGTATCCCCATTGTTCCGCATGTTTAGCGAGATCAACAGTATGCGCTAACGCCTCTTCCGGTGTTTCACCCTCATCGATCATCGCATAGTCGAGTAAACTGATGTCTGTCATCCACAGGACCTCCTATTGATAATCCCTGAAATATTGTACCTTAGTTTGTTCCGTTAGACGGCGGAAACGATCGCGCGCTTCTTTAGGTAGCGACTCACCGATGTCCATCATCTCGACTAGGTTCTTGAAGGCACGGTCTGGGATCGCTAAGTCTTCTAATGATTTATTCGCAAGCGATAAATCAATCGCCTCGCCCTGCTGTAATTTAGATACAAAGTCTGGTTCCGTAATGAATGCGGTAGACATCCCCGCCATATCCGCATGTTGAAGCGCCTCGAGTGCTTTTTCTGGTGAGTTAATGCCACCTGTCGCAATCGTGACCAGACGATCGGAGAAATGATCGTGGATGACTTGATTCATCAATTGGCCTTCATATTTACCCGCGCGTAACTTCTGTGCATAGATATTATGTCCCCAGCTCGCCGTCGCGTAGTATTGGATATCTGACACCTTCAATAATTCATCAACATATTCATTGAATTCTTCTGCTGTATAGCCGATATTACTGCCACGTGTCTCTTCTGGCGTACCACGGAAACCGATAATGAACTGGCTAGGATCATCCGCATATTCATTCACAACACGTTGCACTTCAGCCATCACTTCAATCCCAAAGCGTGCACGATCTTCAAACGTTTTAGCACCGTACTGATCATCACGATGGTTAGAGAACGGTGAAAAGAATTGCTGCGGTAAGAGACGCTGCGCATTAGAAATTTCAACGCCATCAAATCCAGCAAGAATTGCGCGTCTTGTTGCTTCACCATACTGTTTAATCACATGTTTGATCTTACGTTCACTCATTGGAATGACCGTATGCTCGATCGGTGTGTGAAGCGTCATCTCAGATGGGCCATACACCGCATAGAAGTCTTTTAAAGCAATGCGTGAAAAACGTCCAGCATGCGTCAACTGAATAATCGCTTTCGCGCCTTCTGTCTTCATCGCGTCCGCCATCTTCTTCAGCCCTGGAATATGAGCGTCTGTCGTAATACTCGGTCCAAATTCGAATAACTGTCCGTAGTCTTCAATATAAACACCCGTCGTCATCTGAAGCGGTGCTGATCCTGCACGTCGTCTCAAATAAGCCGTATCTTCCTCGGTAATCTCACCCTCAGACGTCGAACTATTAGTTGTAATTGGATTGAGCGCCCAACGATTTTCCAATGTGATCCCATTCGGTAATGTGACCGGTTCATATAGCGGTTGATAGTCCGCATTCATTCCCATATCTGATGCATCTTCTTTCCTCGCTTAATAAAAGTGCTTTTTTCTCATTAATATATTGTAACACAATCACTAAGTATCGCTCTAGCGGTTGACATTTCAAGCTCTGCTCTATAGAATTAAAAGGAATATGGATTTTTATTTCTTTATTTGTGAAATCATTGAGTAATCCATGCGATCATTATCATTCAGGAGGTTAATAAGTAATGAAATTTACTGCAACTAAACGTGAAGATGCAGGAACAAGCGCATCCAAGAAAATTCGTAAGGAAGACCAAGTTCCAGGTATCGTTTACTCACGCGACATCGACCCAATTATGATTCAAATGTCCACTGCTGACGTTGAATTATTGGAACGTGACTACGGGATCAATTCTGTATTGAAATTAGACATCGAAGGTGACGAAACACGTACTGTATTCTTACGTGAAATCTCACGTAGTGCTTTGAAACCTGTCATCTACAACATCAGCTTCCAAGCAATTAAAGCTGGTGACAAGCTCGACATCGACGTACCTGTTCAAGTCGTTGATGAAGATCAATTGGCTGATGAAGACGGTGTCGTTTCTACTTCTATGTGGGAAGTTCGTCTTCGTATCGACCCAGCAAAAGCGCCTGAAACTATCGAAGTTAGCGTTAAAGACTTCCACATTGGTGACAACGTAACGATCGCTGACTTAACATTCGACGGTATCGAAGATGCTGAAATCTTGGACGACCCAGAAGAAACAGTTCTTGCTATCTCCGTTCCAGATGAAGAACCAGCTGAAGACGAAGAAGAAAACCTCGAAGAGGAAGAACCAGAAGTAATCAACGAAAAATCTGAAGAGGACGGCGAAGACGAATAATAATCTTCACTGTAAACTTCTCATTAACCGACCCTATTGTGTGGTCGGTTTTTTTGTGCATTCAAAAAGCACAACCATTCTCACATGGCTGCGCTTCAAATCATTAATAGCTATCAGTGATTATTTTTTCTTCTTCGTAAACAGTGCTCCACCAGCAGTCATGAGTAAGCCGAGGCCGAGTCCAGCTGCTGCAAAACCAGTTTGCGGTAATTCTGGTTTTGCAGAAGCTTCCGGTGTCTGAGCTTGATTTGCATCTGTGGCATGATGTTCAGCTAATGCATCGGTTGAAGGTTTCACAGCGTCATCCGTTGTTGCTGTGTCTTCTTCATCTAATGTCGCTTCAACATCTGTGTCTGCCCATTCAGATTCAACGTCTGGATTTTCGATATGGTCCACCCATGTGGCATCGAAAACAGGTGCTTCTGGTTCAGCTGGTATTTCAGTATCTTCTGTGTCATCAGTACCCAATGATTCCGCATATTCACGCGCTAATTGATTGACTGTCTCAATGAGCTGACGCACATCTTCTTCCACAGCTTTCGCTTGTTCAGGACTGGCAGCTTCCATCGCGTTATATTGATTGGTTTTTCCTTCCAGTTTCTCCCATGAATCAAAAATTTCTTGGAAGACTTCCTTAGCTTTTGGATAGTTTGATTCTAGGAAATCAATTTTCGCAATCAGACGGTAAGCTTCTTTCAACCATTCGTAACGCGGTGAGGTATTCGGTGAGTAATCACCTTCAACATCAGTTGGATAGATGAAGAATGGGTCACCACTTTCCCAATACCAGTGATCAACTGTTGTCAGTGGATCTTTTACCCATGCGTCATACGCCCAACGCATATAGCCGTCGAATCCTAAACTACGCGCATATAAGAGTACCCATGCGGCTTCAATTGGATTACTGCGTGTGAAGGAGTTTGGATATTGACCGACCATTGAGTACATCGTAGTGGGCTTGCCTGCTGCCTGACGTTCCGCAATAAAGTCACGTACATCTTCTTTATCAGCTAATTCATCCATACTGATCGACACATCATCCAATTCATTCAAGATATCGCGATCTGTCGCACCGTAGTTAATGGCCGCGCTGATTTTAATGATTTTGCCCTCTTTGTTTGGATACATGCTAACGAGATCGATAACGGCACCTAATTCGTTAATTGGACGTTCGTCGAGCGCAATGTACGTCTTGTCGAACCAACCTTTTTCGTCCAAATGCGCAATGAAAGCTTCAAGGAATTGCCCCCAAGCATCTTCCCAAGCTGATGTGCCACTCGTCCACTTCTTAGTAACATTCTTTCCTGCTGCTTCATCATAGTAGCGCACTTGGTTATTCCAAGGAAGCATGGAGAAAGCTTTGATCTTCTCTGCGACGCCTTCTTCTTCAGCGATCGTTACATACTGATCAAACTGTGTGAAGTCGAAGCTGAATGTGCCATCTTCGTGTTTCGTCCATTTCACCATGCCAGGGTATTTGTCGTAAGTCTGGTGATTCCATGGGTCATGCGTAACCGTAGTGGTAATCGCATCACCACCTGCACGTTTATACTCTCTCAAGTGTTCGCGCAAAATTTCAGTGTGTTTTTCTCCAAAGAGTTCATCTTCTGAGATACCGTAGTAACGCGCTGTAGTGTATGGATATTGCCAGAGTTCCACGGTAAAGCGGTTATCCACTGGTAATTCGAGTGGTAACACTTCAAAGCTGTATGGTACTTTGATTGGTTTTGCTTTGCCTGAGACAGTAAAATCAATGGTTCCTTGGTATGTGCCAGCTTTGGCATCTTTCGGTACATTAATTTCAAGCCAAACCGGTTGTACAGATTCAGAATCAATCGAAACCGTTTCCTGTTTACTAATAATATCTGGAATATTTTCTTTCGGATATTTTGGAATCGTTCCATGGTTACCACCACGACCGATATGCGCACTCGTTTCCTTCAAGAAATTCACTTTAATATTTTCGCTCGCAATTTTTTCTTCACCGGCATAGAAATCGGAAGCAGTAGCTGTGACTTCTTCAAATCCCTCTTCGCCAGTGACTAAGGCGATCTCACCGTTCAATTGATCACCTTGGAAGCCGACGTTCGTTTCGTCATACTGCGCTTCTTCATCAACGATTGATTGATAGTCATCCTGTTTATGGTGTAAACCTTCATTGACCACACGACCCGCAATTCCCTGTTCTGTTAGTTCTTCTTTAACGCTCTTCGATTCAGTGGTTGCAGGTGCTTTATTCTCCGTAGCTACCGCTGCTGATGGCTCTTCTATGACTTCCACCGCAAATGATTCAGCGACTTCGGTTTCTTCAGCGTGCACCTGTGTCGACGCGACCACGAGTAAACTCGAAATTGTCAGCGTCGATCCCAACAGCTGTGTGAAATGTCTTTTTTTCATCTCCATACCTCATACTTTCTGTTAACGTTTTCAATATCTAGTATACATGATTTTTCAAAATAAAAAAGACACAAACTCATTTGAGTCTGTGTCTCTTCGCTAATCACTTATGAGGAAAAAGGAATTAGTGTTTCTTCTTCATAAACAGTGCTCCACCAGCAGACATGAGTAAGCCGAGGCCGAAGCCAGCAGCTGAAAAACCAGTTTGTGGTAATTCTGGTGTTGCAGAAGCTTCCGGTGTCTGAGCTTGAATTGCATCTGTGGCATGATGTTCAGCTAATGCATCGGTTGAAGGTTTCACAGCATCATCCGTTGTTGCTGTGTTTTCTTCGTCTAATGTCGCTTCGATGTCTGTGTCTGTCCATTCAGATTCAACGTCTGGATTTTCGATGCGGTCCACCCATTGTTCATGAACAGCTGGTTGTTCAGTATCGTCAATCCATTCTTCATCAACGAATGCTTCATCGCGGTGATCAACGTAGTCATCATCGATCCATTCTTCCTTGACACCTTCAGAATCAGTGGAGTCACCAAGATTTTCTTCGAAGATTTCGTTATCTTCTGGACGAGTGATCCAGTCGTCTTTAACGCCTTTTTCAGTCAATTCAATCTGCAAGTTGTCGAGCATGAAGTCTTTGTAGGAACGGAAGTTAGCAATATTCCCTGATGTACCTTCCATTTCTTCGGAGCTTACACCTTTAGCTGTTGACACAATACCGATCCATGTCAATCCGTTTTCATTTGCAGTAAAGGTAACTTCGAAGTGACCTGATTCATCCTTGCCTTCACCCCATGTTTTCTTCATGTTGTGAACTTCCATGTTGTCCGCATTTTCAGCAGCAGATGCTTTCTTGCTGTAGTCATACGGTGCATGACCAATAACGAAAGCATACGCATCATCCGCACCAGCTTCGTAGTCGAAACTAATCGTGTATTCTTTACCTGGTTCGAAGCGGAACGTTTCTGGAACCGTCTGGTAAACGAGCGCATCCTTGCCGACTAGACCGTTTGTCTTCACAGACCATTTACCGTCGATAACGTCAGAAATCTTCTTGTCGTTCCAGCCACGTTGCGTGTATGGTTCGTGGAATTCTGCCAAGTGCGTACGGTTATCTTCAACACCTTCAACGTTACCGATAACGAATGGGAAGATACCCTGTGCCACGTCTTCGAAGTCCTGTGCGAATATCTGGACGTCAGCATCCGTATCGTGTTGGCCATCGAACATCTTCGAGTCATTTTCCATAATGCGGATGTCATCGAAGTAAGTTAAGCCGTCGCCAGCTTCACGAGAAAGCGTCACCGTCACGTTATCAACATTGTCACCAGTTGTGAAGTAAACATACATGTTCTGGAAGTAACTGGTGTTATCAACCGTTGCAGTAGCTTTATTAGTGTTGTGAGCGTGAGCCTTAATAAAGTTGCGACCAATCGATTGTCCTACTTGGTTAGAGAGGACTTTCTCACCCGTGTTAATCGTAATCGTTGCGTTAGCTTTACTACGGTTATCAACACCTGTGTAGATCGCATAGGTCATGTTTGGCTTCAAATTTGTTAACTTCTGAGAAACAGAAACGCGTTCTGTGTTGTCACCCATCGCTAACATCGGGTTGTCACCTTGAGAGTTCACGATGTTGGCTTTTTCAGTTTGACCTTCAATTTCCCAAGCATCCAAATTACGGCTGTTGAATCCTTGGTCGACAATGTGCATACCTTCAGACCATACCACTTCTGGATCTGTAGCAGGTTCACTGTAAACAACGTATGGCGTATCTTTCTTCAAGTTCAACGTCAAGGTTGTACCGTCAAGGGTAATCTTCTGTTCGTTTTGTTTACCCGTATCGGTCAATTCGTAAACGTAAACTTCTTTGTTTGCCCATTCATCTGGCAATGTCCATGTGGTTTCACCATCAGCCAAGTTGAAGTAGTAGTACTTGTCGTTTTCAAGTGTTTCACCACTCGCATCCCATGACCATGGAATCAAGTAAGCATCGCCATCCATCACGGTACGGCCATCCAATGTGATCGTACGTTTCTTGAATCCTTTGTTAGATGGATCCATTGATTGACGTGTAATATCCAATACACGACCATCATCGTCTTTTAATACGATGTGTTTATCTGGTGTGTAGTCATATTTCTTCTCTTTGCCATCTTCAGTGAAGGTGAATGTTAGAGGCGAACCTTTTTCCCATTTCACCACTTTGAAGTGCTGGATGAATTTAGAAGGCAAGTTCACTTCGTATAGTTTGTGGATGTAAGCCGCATAGTCACTGCGTCCTTGCCATCCTTCGAAGTCTTTCATGTCATAACCACCGAGCAATGGGTAGTATGCGGCACCACCGTATTGTGGGTAGTTACCAACCCATGAGTCTTTTTCGTGATTACGGATGAAACGCGCAATATCACTGTTGACACCCTTGAATGTGTAACCTCCGTATGTCAAGTCGGCCGCCCAGTGTTGGAAGGTAGAGTCATATTCACCCGCATAACCCCATTCAAAGGCTGCACGGTAACCGAGATCGTTTAATTCTTTCGCTAATTGGTGTGTCATCCAAGCGTTGTTGTCACCTGATTGACCGTTACCCCAAACGTCGACATAAACGAAGTCGAGATCATCGCCGACAACTTTATTGAAGTCTTTGAAACGATCGAAACGGCCGTATGCGAGGTCGTAACGGGCATTGATGTTGATCCCTTGATCGAGCCAGTTCCAGCCGTACGCATAGTTACCGTTGTTATCTTTACGTAGACGATCTGGTTCGAAGTATTGTGATTCTGGGTATGTTTCAGATGCGTTCACGTGAACACCGAAACGTGCGCCCCATTCTTTACCTTTTTCGATTAAGAAGCGGAGATCATCAGCGCCACCCATACGTTCACCGACGTCTGCATAGTTCAAGTGACCAGAGTCGTGACCTTCACTACCGTAACCCTTCAAGAGAACGGATTGACCGAGGCCGTCTGTGTGTAACGCAATCTTCTTCACATTGTCCAAAGCCATTAAGAATGGGTTTTGTGCTTGAGAACCGAAGTTCATCGAAATACGGTAAGCAACCAATTCCGGAACCGATTCGTAACCGTATGGATGATTCACACCATCTGCGTCACGGTAGGCAATCGCACCGTCCTGCCAATCAACAGTACCGTCTTCATTCAAGTCGTCCGCAAAGATAACCATCGCTTCTGGTAATTCATTGAACGTACGTTCATCGTAAACTTTACCTTCGTGATGGCGCTGATAGTAGTATGGTGAAGCGAGAATACCGACATTAGCATCCTGCTGTGCCACTGTTAAACGCGTATAGTCGTTCGTGTAGCTACTACTGAAGCTATACTGTGAGTTTGTCCAAACCCCGGCACTAGTGTTTCCGTTGGTTAAGAAGCCATACATGTAACCGCCAAGATCATTGTTTGAGATTTCACCATTGATATCGAAGTGGCGGTCTCCAGATTGGTGCGTATTTACGGACATCTTAGCACCATCAAAGTGTGCGCCCTCTTCTTCATTGGAGATGGAAATCAAGTAGTCAGGGAAGGCGATGGTTTCTAACAATTTAGTAGTGTCATCGATTGTTTCGCCTGGTACAACATCATTGTGGTTTTGTAGTTCGATAACTTTGAATTTCAACGCATTCTTGTCGACTGCCAATTCTACCGTCAAGGATGCATTGATATTCTTAGCTTCGTCCAAGATGGACATCTTGTAGTGTGCGGTCTTTTCATCGATTTGTTCAAATTCAACATCTGGTGCAACTGCCTGACCGTTTACAGCGATCACGTTAAATTCGTTAACCGCACCTTGGAAGTAGTCTCCCTTGTAGGTGTATTCCTTCACGCGTGGGAAATGCGTGTCGATAACTGCTTTGAGATCTTCAGATGCGATTACTGCTTCATCAGCAATATCATCGTTAACCTCTTCTTCAGTATCTGCGTCATCATTCGCATAAGCTGTGATTTCTTTTGTTTCTTTAGATTCTGAGACTTCTTCTTCTGAGACTTCTTCAGTTTCTGCCTCTACTTCTGCATCAGCTGCTAGTGCTTTTTCATCGATGACTTCTTTTTCGACGTCAGTTTCTTCTTCCTCTACAGGAGCAGCGATCGTCTGATCAACAGCTTCACTCGTTTCAATGTCTTCGAGGGTTGCGATTTCACTCACATCGGAGAAGCTAGCTTTAACTTCATCCACTTGCTCCGCTGTTGGAATTTCCGTATCTACTCCCGCAGCCTGTGCTTGTTGGTTAGATAAAGCAAAGACCGATCCAACAAATACAGACACAACACCGATCGATAAACGTTTCACAGCAAAACGGTGTTTCTTATCATTCATGCGATTTGCACGCATTAAATGATTATTGCGACTTACCATATAGGTTATTCCTCCTCTCAAAAACAAACACTAACAAATACATTTACTCACATATGTTAACATATTAAGTTATCGCTTTCATTATAAATTATGAATTCACTTACAAAAAAAATCTCCCAGTTTCGACAACCATGCGTCTAGAGCTAGGAGATTTTTTATTACTGTGATAAGAATACACCCGTCTTTTCGTCGATAGATGGCACGTAGACGTGTACGGATTCTTTGATATTGGTTGGGATATTTTTACCGACAATGTCCGGACGAATCGGTAATTCACGGTGACCTCGGTCAATTAATGTCACTAGAGACATTTTGCTTGGACGACCGTAATCGATCAACGCGTCCATTGCTGAACGGACGGTACGTCCCGTCATCAACACATCATCAACAATAAAAATGTGTTTGTTATTCACATCGAAGTTCATATCTGATGCGTCTTTCGAGATTTTGACATCGCGTACGCCATCCTGATCATCTCGATAACCACTGATATCTAACACACCGAATGGGACTTCGATACCTTCGAGTTCGTAGAGACGCCCTTGAATCCATTTAGCCAGCACTTCCCCACGCGTCTTAATACCGACGATGGCTAAATTCTCTGTCCCGTGATTACGTTCGAGAATCTCATATGTCATACGTGTCAACGCACGCTTCATATCATTCACATCAAGTAATTGTTTTTCACTCACACCATTCACCTCCATATAATCTTACCTATTCTAGCATAGACCACACGCCACGTTGACTCGCTTTTTTGTGAAATTTGTTATACTGGGATCGTAACCATAAATAAGGGGGCTTTCTGATGGCTAATCAAACCTTTCATCATTTTTATCAAAAACCAGTCACTGAACGGCTACAGATTCTAAAAGATCAGAAACTTATCACTGACGAACAGTACACCGCACTATTAAACGGGGAGACGCTACCCGTCGCACTCGCTGACCAACTCTCGGAGAACGTGATTGGACGCTATGCCCTACCGTTCGGTGTTGCGCCTAATTTCTTAATCAACGGTGAGAAATATGTCATTCCGATGGCCATCGAGGAACCGAGCGTCATCGCCGCTGCTAGCAACGGCGCACGTTTCATGCGCGCAAACGGTGGGATCCAAACGACGATCCACTCCCGTCGCATGATTGGGCAACTCGCTTTTTCAAATATTCATTCAGATGATGCCGAGACTTTGGATGAGTGGATGGCTGCGCATAAATCTGACGTCCTCGAATTCACCAATAGTATGAAACCGAGCCTTGTCAAACGCGGCGGTGGTGCTGTAGATATCAAGACGGCATATAAAGGTGATTTCTATATCCTTTACTTCGTCGTTGATACCAAAGAAGCAATGGGTGCTAATACGATCAATACGATGTTAGAAGCAACCGGACAGTACCTCACTGAACACTTCCAAACATTGATTGATCAAACCCCAGAAGTACTGATGGCTATCCTTTCGAACCTTGCGACTGAGAGTCTCGTCACCGCAAAGGTTCAGATTCCATTTGAAGCACTAGATAAAGAGCCAAAACAACCACGTGTAGCTAAACGCATCGCCCAGGCATCTGATTTTGCACAAGCAGACCCTTACCGTGCTGCAACCCACAACAAGGGGATTATGAACGGTGTCGATGCGGTCGTTTTAGCGAGTGGTAACGACTGGCGCGCGATTGAAGCTGGCGCACACACTTACGCCGCACACAACGGCTCATACCGCGGTCTCGCCACCTGGACGCTCGATATGGAAAATGAAACACTTAACGGTGAATTAACACTGCCGATGCCAATTGGGACAGTGGGTGGTTCGGTCAAAGTGCATCCAACCGCACAGACAGCACATGAATTATTACGTCAGCCAAATGCGGAAACTTTAATGGGTATTATCGCTGCTGTTGGCTTAGCACAGAATTTTGCGGCCTTACGTGCACTGGTCGGTGAAGGGATCCAGCACGGCCATATGAAACTCCAACTCCGCACACTGCTCACAAAAATAGGCGCCAAACCGGAAGAAATTCAACCGGTCAGCGCCCAATTTGATGATGTCGCACACGTCAGTGAAGACGAGGCGATTCGTATATTAAATGAATGGCGACAAACACACTAAGCGTTTGATTTGCCGTAATGTGGACGATGTCCCTCCATCTCTAATAAGCGGAAAACATCACCGTCATTGTGTGGCTCAAATGTCACATGACTACCGTCAGTCGGACGTTCTTCACTGAATAATTCTTCGTATTCAGCAACAGAAACTTTCTGGCGTGCATCGAGTAATTCTTCGATACCCTGGCGATCAATTTCAGATTGGAAACCGTCAACCAAAGTTAATGAGAAGAACTCACTCATTGCACCGGAACCGTAACTGTACATACCGATCGTATCATCAGCTGCCAATGTATCCGTACGTGCAAGTAAACTTAATAGACTGAGATAGAGCGAGCCCGTATACAAGTTCCCCACATAGCGATTATAGTAACGGCTAATCTCTAAATTCTCATTCAAACGTGTCTGATCTTCTTCAGGCACGTTTTCATTTGCGATCAATTCACGCATCGCTTTGATTCCCATTTTGGTATATGGCAAGTGGAAGCACAAGGCATCAAAATCAGCTAATGCTTTATTGGTACGTTGTTCGTAAGCACCCCAAACATCCATCAGCTGTGCGAGATATTGTTCATTAGAATAGTGCCCATCGACTACCGCTGTACTACGGTAGTTTGGACGCCAAAAATCCATGATATCTTTTGATGAAAAGACGGCATCATCATTCACCACTGCAATACGTGGATCAGCGCTCACAACCATAGCGACGGCACCGCCACCCTGCGTTGCTTCGCCACCACTCTTAAGTCCGTAACGCGCCACATCAGAGGCAACGACTAATGCACGACGCTCGGGATGGCGATGGATATAATCACAGGCTGCCTGCAAACCATACGTACCGCTGTAGCACGCTTCCTTTACTTCGATCGAACGCGCATGTGATTGAATGCCTAATAAATGATGCAAGTAGATAGCACCCGCTTTTGATTGATCGACACCGCTCTCTGTCGCAAAGATTACTAAATCAATCTTTTCTCTATCGGTATCGTCTAAAATCGGTTCGCTCGCATTTGCTGCTAAAGTGACCGCATCCTGCGTCACAGGCGTCACAGTTTGTTTTTCTTGGCCTAAGCCGATTTTGAATTTGTCAGGCTCTTCATTTCTAGCGTGAGCCAAGTCGGTCATATCGAGATAATATGGGGCAGTGTAGAATCCAATCTTGTCTATACCTACTACTGTCATAGATGGTCGCTCCTTCTCAAAATTGTTATACTGAATTATTCTATCACACATTGCAATCACACGGTTTTGATATGCCTTAAAGTAACTTTTTTGATATACTGACGAAGAAGTCCCAAAAGAAAGGAACATGACTATGAGTAGCCAACAGAAGAAACGTAACCTCAAAATTTTATGGTATGTCACTTTAATCGCTGGTATCGCCATTAAGAGTATGATGGACAAAGAAGACGAAAAAGAACGCGAAGCGAAGAAACAGAAAAAACTCGCGAAATCACCAGCTAAAGCGAAACACTAAGCATAAAGAAACCGTGTAGCATCCCACGCTACACGGTTTTATGTTGGTTATTTATTAATCTTTACATCATCTAATTGTGCCATAATCTCATCGATTTCAGCATCTGCCTGCAACAAAGCAGTCGCTGTATAAGCACCTTCCACAAAGGCTGTGGCCATCAGTTGTACTTTTTTATCCGTCATTTCTGCAGCCATTTCTAAATTCATTTTAGCAGAACCGAGATCATAAAAAGCTAATAACTGTTCTTTTTCATTACTTTCAATCGCTGTTGTAACGGTTTCAAAATCAGATCCTAAGTCACCATCTGGCAATCCTCCAGCATACGTTAAGGAAACATCTTGTCCGACTGCTTCGAGTAGCTGAATCACACCTTCCACCAGTGATTTTGAATGTGAGGCCAGTACAATACCTACTGTTTCTTTACTCATTGTTTTCACCTGCTAACGCATCAACCAGTGCTTCAAATAATAATCCAGATGATGCAGCGCCTGGGTCAATATGACCGATGGAGCGTTCTCCTAAGTAGGAAGCACGTCCTTTTGTGGCTTTCATATCCTTTGTTTGTTCCACCAACGATTGAATATATTCTGTTGCCAATGATTCATCATGTAACTTTTCTGCCACTGGTGTCCAGACATCAAGCATCGTTTTTTCACCTGTTGTTGATTTTCCACGATGCGCAATTTGATCAGCACCATTTTGAATCATATCCGCAAGCGTGCCGTCTGCTGCTCTAGACATACCGAGAAAAGCAGAGCCGTACAGCGGACCAGATGCCCCACCAACTTTACTCAACAACTGCATAGCAGCTGTCTTCAATACCTCTGCACTAGTTTCCGGTGATTGTTTCTCTAACATTTCCATGCATGCTGACATGCCACGCGCCATATTACTCCCATGATCGCCATCGCCGATTGGTGTATCGAGTTCAGATAAATAAGCCTTATTCTCTTGAATTCTTTCGTTAAAAATTTTGAGCCATGTCATCGCTTGTTCTGTATTCATCGATCATTACCTCCTACCATGCGATCGTTTCAACTGGTGCGTTGAGCGCTTCTACCCAGAGATCATCTTGCAACGCAATGATGGTCAAAGAAATCCCAGCCATGTCAATCGATGTCATCAAATTACCGACTTTTTTGAACGCTACCGTCATTTCCTTATTCTCAAGTAAATCCATCACATCATTTGCAAAAATATATTGTTCCATAAGTGGCGTAGCACCCATACCATTGACTAAAATACCATAACCTTTTGGCGCATTCGTTGCGACTTCTGATAATAATTTGTCCACAAGTTCATTAGCCATGGCTTTAGAGGGTTGAATTTTTTCACGTTGATACCCTGGCTCACCGTGAATACCAATACCAAATTCAATCTCGTCATCAGCTAATTCAAAACCTGGTTTACCGACTTCTGGTACGGTTGCACCAGATAACGCCAAGCCAATCGTCCAAATATTGGCGACGAGTTGTTCTGCGAGCTCGCTGATCTGATCGAGCGAATAGCCTCGTTGAGCAGCATAACCTAAAATTTTATGTACAAGAATTGTCCCCGCAACACCGCGACGCCCCTGGGTAGCCGTCTTAGCGACAGTGATATCATCGTCAACCACAATATGTTTAACTGTAATATCTTCCATTTCGGCCATTTCCTCAGCCATTTCGAAGTTCATGACATCGCCAGAATAATTCTTAACGATCATGAACACGCCTGCCCCTTCATCAGCTTCTTCAATAGCTTTTAGAATTTGATCTGGTGTTGGCGAAGTAAAAACTTCTCCACAGACGGCCGCAGAAAGCATCCCTTCTCCCACAAAGCCAGCATGCGCCGGTTCGTGACCACTACCGCCACCTGATATTAAGCCAACTTTTCCTGAATGTGGTAAATTACGCGCCACTACCTCTGTACCTTCAATGCGATGGACAAGTTCATCGTGTGTGCGTACGAGTCCGCTGACCATTTCAGAGACAACCGTATCTGTTTGATTAATAATCTTTTTCATTGTCTAGCCTTCTTTCTTTAGCGCTTTCATTTCAATCTATTATACCAACAAAAAACAGAGCTTTCGCCTATTTTTCAGGCAGAAGCTCTGTTTTAATACTTTTTTAATTGATTTTTTCAATTGTGGTTTGGTTTTTATCTAATTTAGACTTTGCGGCATGTTTGTTGACTAATTCGTACAACTTATCCGGTTCAGTATATACGAAGTGTCCTGGAACAACTTCCAGCATTTCTTCGTTTCCTGTAAAGTCTTGATGGTCGTAGTCGATACGCTGACGAGTTGCCTCGTACATTGGATCCGGCAATGGCACTGCGGACAATAAACTCTCCGTATATGGATGCAAGGCGTTGTAGTACAATTCATCCGCTTCAGCGAGTTCGACTAATTTACCTTTGTACATAACGCCGATACGATCACTGATGTATTTCACCATTGAGAGGTCGTGAGCGATGAATAAGTACGTCAAGTTAAATTTGTCTTGGAGTTCTTCCAATAAATTGATGACCTGTGCCTGAATCGATACGTCCAACGCCGAAATCGGTTCGTCGGCAATAATCATTTTTGGATCAACCGCAATCGCACGCGCAATACCAATACGTTGACGCTGCCCACCTGAGAATTCATGTGGGTAACGTGTCGCATGTTCCGCATTCAATCCTACCGTCTCTAATAATTCTCTGACGCGCGCTTTACGTTCCTCTTTATTACCAGCCAAACCATGGATATCCAATCCTTCTGCAATGATATCTTCCACTTTCATACGTGGATTCAATGAAGCATAAGGATCCTGAAAAATCATCTGCATGTCTTTACGGAACTGCTGCATCTCACTGCGAGATTTGAGATCTAAGACGTTAGTACCATCAAAGTTAACTTCACCATCTGTCGGTTCCAATAAGCGCATAATGGTACGACCGGTTGTCGTCTTACCAGAACCGGACTCCCCAACAAGTCCGAACGTTTCACCCGGATAGATTTCGAAGGAGACGTCATCGACACCGCGAACTTCCTTCTTGGTCCCCGCATTGAAGTATTGTTTCAAGTGTTTGACTTCAAGTAATGGTTGTCGTTCTGTTGTCATTAGGCGTCTGCCCCCTTACTTTTTGATTCCAAATAACGTTGATATTGGTCTTTCACTGTACCAACTGATGTGATATTTTCGATTTTTCCTTCTTGTTTGAGATGTTGGAAGGTCTTATAGCGATTCAAAATCTCAAGCGGTGGTTCCACACTCGGACAATCTGGGTGCAAGAGCCACGTGGCAGCTGCATGCGTCTCAGACAACTGGAAGTATGGCGGTTTTTCTTCGAAATCGATCGCCATCGCATAATCACTACGCAAGGCAAAGGCATCACCTTTTGGCGGATCCAATAAATCTGGCGGTGTCCCTGGAATAGATAATAAACGATCCTCTGTGTCAGGCGTTGGCATAGAAGTAATCAATCCCCACGTATATGGATGTTGCGGGTTGTAGAAGATTTCTTCGGCAGTTCCGTACTCTACAATCTTTCCGGCATACATAACGGCGACACGATCAGCGATATTCGCAACAACACCGAGGTCGTGCGTGATGAAGATGATGGAGGATTCCTTTTCTTCCTTCAATTGGTTCATCATATCCAAAATCTTCGCCTGAATCGTTACATCCAACGCTGTTGTCGGTTCGTCAGCGATCAAAATTTCCGGCTCACTCGCCATCGCAATCGCAATCACGATACGCTGACGCTGTCCACCGGAGAATTGGTGCGGATAGTCACGCATACGTTTTTCAGCGTTTGGCATACCCACTGCCTTCAACAATTCCAGTGCGCGCTCACGTGCTGCTTTCTTAGACACGTTCTGGTGAATACGAATCGGTTCAGCAATCTGATCACCAATACGCATGACTGGATTCAAACTGGTCATCGGATCCTGGAAAATCATCGAGATGTTGTTACCACGGATGTCTTGCATTTCTTTTTCAGATTTCTTCAATAGATCATCACCGTGGAATAGGATCTGTCCGTTATTGTAGTTCGCATTCGATGCCAACAACTTAATAATACTTCGTGTCGTTACGGATTTACCTGAACCGGATTCCCCCACGATGGCCAGTGTTTCACCTTTTTTCAGATCGAAGGAGACGCCACGGATCGCTTGGACTTCACCGGAAAAGGTGTCAAATCCAATTTCTAAGTCTTTGACTTCTAATATTTTTTCACTCATGGCTTACCTCCTAATCTGTTGTCTTAGGGTCGAGCGCGTCACGCAGACCATTAGCCAACATGTTGAACGAAATCATTACGATACAAAGAACACCAGCTGGGTACCACATCAAGTGTGGCAAGAAGCGGAATGTCTTGTAACCATCGTTGATCAACGTACCGAGCGAAGCTTCCGGCGCCGGAATACCGAGACCGATAAAGCTCAAGAACGCTTCGAAGAAGATGGCCGATGGAATCGCGAAGATCGTTTGAATAATAATCACACCGGAAATATTCGGCAAGATATGTTTAATCGCAATCTTGAACGGTGATTCACCGAGACTCTTTGCTGCGAGGACATACTCCATGTTCTTAACCTTTAATGTTTCCGCACGAACTAAACGGGCCATAGTGATCCATTCGGTCAATGCCAACGCGATAATGATAGAGATAATCCCTGGGCGCAACACTAACAAGAGCAAAATAACGACCACTAAGTTAGGAATACCGGAGAGCACTTCAATGATACGTTGCATCACTGTATCAATCTTGCCGCCGCACCAACCGGAAATAATGCCGTATGGTACACCGATGAACAAGTTCAAGATTGCTGCCACAAAACCGATAATCAATGATACACGGGTACCGTATAAGATACGCGATAACAGGTCACGACCGAGCGCATCCGTACCAAGATAAAAGTAAGTCCCCTCTGGAACACCTTTATTCTGGTAGACATCAATTGCCGTCCCTAACGTATTCTTCTGCGTACCATCAAAGATACCGAGGGTTTCTAATCCTGGAATCTTTGGTGGCAAGTTTGAAAAGGATGGATTCTGTTCCGCATAGTTATATGGTGCTAAGACCGGCGCTAAAAATGCGACGATTGACACGATAATCAATACGAACAAACAGAAAACAGCGACTTTATTTTTCTTCAAACGGCGCCATGAATCTTGGAGGAAGCTCAAAGATGGTGCAGCAATTTTTTCAGCTTCGTGATGTGTACTATTATCACCAGCTGGACGGAATTTATCTGCACTAATTTCTGGATAGTTTGTCGTCACTTTTTCACTCATCTTAACGACCTCCTTCTGAACTGACACGAATACGTGGATCGATAATTCCGTATAAGATGTCGACCACTAATAAGATAAACACTAATAATCCTGAGTAAAGTAATGTCACACCCATAATTGTTGGGTAGTCATTCGTCGTGATTGATTTAACGAATTGTTCCCCAATCCCTGGTACGGAGAAGATGTTTTCCACAACCATCGAACCAGTCATCAATGCGATCGCCATTGGTCCGAGGATCGTTACCAGCGGAATCAACGCATTACGCACACCGTGTTTAAACGCTACGGATGTGGTACTCAACCCTTTCGTACGTGCCAATTCAATGTAGTCTGAACTCATCACGTCGACCATTTCAGTACGTACGAAACGTGCCGAAGTTCCGAGCGGTGCAATTGCTAGAGCAATCGTTG
The DNA here is from genome assembly GCF_053762225.1 of Aerococcus vaginalis. Taxonomy (NCBI): domain Bacteria; kingdom Bacillati; phylum Bacillota; class Bacilli; order Lactobacillales; family Aerococcaceae; genus Aerococcus; species Aerococcus vaginalis. Next base: position 30,074 of record NZ_JBSMYC010000004.1, on the reverse strand, counting down.
GTAAAACAGAGCTCATAAATCCCTGATCCCACAATGCGATTGGGAACCAATTTAATTTCACCGCAAAGATCAACTGAAGAACCACTGCGAACACGAAGTTTGGAATTGACTGACCTAGGATAGATAGGAAAGTCAATGAAGAATCGATCCAACTATTACGGTACATGGCAGATAGCACACCGAATACCGTCCCGATGAGTGTTCCGACAACCATTGCCTGTGCACCGAGCTGTAGAGATGGCCCGATACGATTACTCAATAACTGTGTCACTGGTGTGTTGTTGAACTGGAAGGAAATGCCTAAGTCACCCTTCAACAAATTCAACATATAATTCCCATATTGAACAATTAACGGATCATTCAACCCATACTTTTCGTTCATGATATAGATCTGGTCTGGTGACAATTTATTTTCGTTTGTAAATGGTGTCCCTGGTAGTAACTTCATTAAGAAGAATGTGACACTCGCAATTAAAAACAATGTCAGAATCATAAAAAAGATACGTCTCAAAAGAAACTTTGCATATGATTTCATCGATTGTTTCACCTCCTAAGGTATAATTAATTTAAATAGCATAATGACGTAGAAAGGATATTACATGAATAAATTTTGGTCCCTAGCATTTTGCCTTTTGCCTCTGTTTACTGCACTCATCATACCGTCCGATGATTCACTCTGGACAACTCTCAGTAACCACTTTTTCGCATTCAGTGCGACCGTCCTCATCGTCTGTCTCTTCATGTGGGTGCTGAACGATGGAACGTTCGATACCTTCTATGCAATGTGGCAACGCGTCGGTACGCGACTGTTCTCACCAAGAGAAGCGACATCAGATGACACCGAGCCAAAGCAACCACTATCTCGTCGCATTGGACATTGGTACATCAAAGGTCTCTTCATCGGTAGTCTTTGGTTGATAATTGCAGTAATCTTTTGGCTATTAGGGAAATAATACCACAAATCGTCGTTCATATGTGCGAAAATTACATTTTTTATACAATATTCGCACTTTTTAAGTCATTTTATCGAAAAAGAACACTCAGCAGTTATACACCGCCAAGTGTTCTTTTTTGTTTAGACACTTATTACTTAACCGATGCCCACTTAAAGCTCAATTTATCTCCTGCTGGGAAGATACCTACATTTTCAACACGTTCATTCAATAAGTAACTTTGTACATTTTGATACAGTGGTGCCAGTTCTGCATCGTCTTCAATTAACATTTTTTCTGCCTGTGCTAAGATTTCCAAACGTTTGGTATCATCCGTTTCATTTTGAGCTTGTTCGATTAATGCATCATACTCGGGGTTATCATAACCACTAGTATTCTGTGGATTACCCTTCTCGTAAAGACTTAAGAAGTTGATTGGATCCGCAAAGTCGGCTGCCCATCCACTCACATTGATGTCATAATCACCAGCATTGATTTTGGCAATTCCATTCTTGAATGGTACGGAAGTGATCTGAAGGCTCAATCCTGGCAAGTTTTGTTGCAATTGCCCTTGTAGGAATTCCATAGCACTCTTCGCTCCATCTGTATCATAACCGAGTAACTCTAATTGAATGCTATCCTGCCCAAGTTCTTCCAATCCCTTTTCAAACTCTTGTTTGGCATATTCAGGATCAAATTTAACCATATTATCACCATTGATTTCACGGAAATCTTTTCCTGATTCTTCATCAAAGCTCATATCTTTTGGCACGTAGTAATTTGATGGAATTGAATTATCCTGAACAACATTTTGTACTAAACTTTCACGGTCAATTGCGGACGTAATCGCATGACGAATATGTTCATTGGATAAAGGCGTTTCTTCACCATCACGTACTCTATTCATTTGAACATAAAACACACCTGCTACCGGAGCGTCCTTGAGTTGTGGATCCCCTTGAACCTGTTGAACATATTCTCCACCGATTGGTGCGTAGTCCAATTCCCCAGATTGGAACAAGTTCATTCTAGTATTGGTCTCTTTAACAACATCGTAGTTAATTTGATCTAACTGTACGGTATCTTTATCCCAGTAATTATCGTTCTTCACTAACTGCCATTCGAGACCCGTACCGTCCCAATTATCCAAAATAAACGGTCCGTTGTAGAGCGTATCTTCGGATGTTGTACCATATTTATCGCCCTTTTCTTCCACAAATTTTTGGTTCAAAGGTGCGAAGTAAGTCATAGAGAGTACCTGTTGCCAATACGGGTACACATTCTCAAACGTCACTTCCAACGTATGATCATCAACTGCCCGAACGCCAAGTTCTTCCTTAGGTTTTTCACCTGCCATGACTTCAGTTGCATTCTCAATCAATCCGTCCATCAAAAAGTTCATTGAAGCCCCTTGCTCAGGATCAGCAAAGCGTTGCCATGCATAGACAAAATCATTAGCAGTGACAGGTTCCCCATTCGACCATTTGGCATCTTCACGAAGTTTAAAAGTATACACTTTACCGTCTTCGCTAATTTCTGGATCGCCGACCGCTATACCATCTTCGTATTCATTCGGTTCTAGCGTTTTACGATACAAACTTTCACTCGTATTCGCTAAAATATTGCTACTTGCCGTGTCACTCGATAGTGTAACGTCCATCGTTGGTAATTCGGCACTTTCTGTCCAATTGAGGACTTGTTGACCTTCACCACCAGATGCATTGCCACCATTAGAAGAATCACCATTTGACCCACAGGCTGCTAATGCAATGGCGGCTAATCCGATTAACACGCCTCTTTTTAATCCTTTCATACTTCTCCCCCTCATAACCATCTTTGAATATTGATTATATTTTATCGAATTCTGAACCTTTTCGCAAGACTATATCCTATTTATTATGATAGTTTTTATAGATCATGTTATTTTTCCTCACATAAAAAGGTATTCCGTTCATTTATCAAACGAAATACCTCTGGAATTGGTGTTAATTTTTAGTTTATTTTACGGACGCGCACTTGAAGCTCAAGTTGTCTCCTGCTGGGTACAATCCTACGTTCTCAACACGTTCGTTGAGTAAGTAACTCGCTGCTTTTTGATACAGTGGCGCAAAGGCTGCATCATCTTCGACTAACATCTTTTCAGCTTTTGCTAAAAGATCTAGACGTTTCGAAGCGTCCGTCTCATTCTGTGCTTGTTGGATCAATGCATCGTATTCTGGATTATCGTAGCCACTGCTGTTTTGCGGGTTCCCTTTTTGGTAGAGACTCAGGAAGTTAATCGGATCAGAGAAGTCTGCAGACCAACCACTAACATTCAAGTCATAATCCCCAGCATCAATCTTTGCTAATCCATTCTTGAATGGTACAGAAGTGATTTGAATGCTCAATCCTGGCAAGTTCTGTTGGAGTTGTCCCTGCATGAATTCCAAGATGCTCTTCGCTGTATCAGAGTCATATCCTAACAATTCTAATTGAAGGCTATCCTGACCGAGTTCTTCGAGTCCTTTCTTAAATTCTTCTTTAGCGTATTCTGGATCAAATTTCACCATCTGATCGCCATTAATTTCACGGAAATCTTTCCCAGTCTTTTCGTCGATTGTCATATCTTTCGGCACGTAGTAGGTCGCTGGTAGAGAACTGTCTTTCAGTACATCTTTGATCAGACTGTCGCGGTTAATCGCTGCGGAGATAGCGCGACGAATGTGTTCATTTGCTAAAGGTGTTTCTTTACCGTCACGTTCTCTATTCATCTGTACATAGAATACGGAAGCTTGCGGTAATTCTTTCAGTTGTGGATCTCCTTCAACCTGTTGCACATATTCACCGCTAACTGGTGCGTAATCTACTTCGCCGGATTGGAACAAGTTCATCGCTGTGTTGGTTTCTTTAACGACATTATAGTTAATCTGATCCAACTTCACGTTATCTTTATCCCAGTAACTATCATTCTTGACTAATTGCCAGTCCAAACCTGTACCATCCCAGTTGTCCAAGATAAATGGGCCATTGTAGAGCGTATTATCAGAAGTTGTTCCGTATTGATCACCTTTCTCTTCCACAAACTTCTGGTTCAAAGGCGCAAAGTATGACATGGATAACAATTGCTTCCAATATGGATATACATTTTCAAAAGTGACTTCCAACGTATGATCATCAACTGCCTTGACCCCAAGTTCTTCTTTTGGTTTTTCACCAGCAATGATTTCTGTGGCATTCTTTACAAAACCTTCTATTAAAAAGTTCATCGGTGCTGCTTGGTCAGGATCAACCATACGTTGCCATGCGTAAACGAAATCATTAGCTGTTACTGGATCGCCATTCGACCATTTCACGTCATCGCGAAGTTTGAACGTGTATACCTTTCCGTCTTCACTAATTTCTGGCTCTCCAGTAGCTAGCGCGTTTTCATACGTATCTGGCTCTAGCGTCTTACGATACAAGCCTTCACTCGTATTCGCTAAGATGTTACTACTTGCTGTATCACTTGCCATGGTAATATCCATTGTTGGCAATTCTGAACTCGTACTCCAATTTAATACTTGTTTGCCATCGCCATCAGCAGATTGGCCGCCACCGCCACTATTAGATGCATCATTCCCCGATCCACACGCTGCCAAGGCAATAGTAGCGAGTCCGATCAATACCCCTCGTTTTAAACCCTTCATCTCTTTTCCTCCTTAAAATTTAGTATTAAAAGTTTGATACAGTTTACTTAATTCTGACAATTTACACAAGTAGGAATAAACTATCTTAATGATCACTTTTTACGATCACGACATTTTTTCAATAAAAAAGAACACTCGGCGACAAACCAAGTGTTCTGCATTCAAGTATCAATCCCTATATCTCTATTTTACTGATGCCCATTTAAAGCTAACGTGGTCACCTACTGGATATAGTCCAACATTCTGTACACGGTCATTCAACAAGTAGCTCTGGGATCTTTGATAAAGTGGTGCGACTGCTGCATCATCTTCTACCAAGATTTTTTCTGCTTCTGCTAACATCTCTAGACGTTTAGAAGCATCTGTTTCATTTTGTGCCTGTTGGATCAACTGGTTGTATTCTGGGTTTTCGTAACTTCCAGTGTTTTGTGAGTTACCTTGTTCATACAGACTTAAGAAGTTAATTGGATCTGCGAAGTCTGCACCCCAACCTCTCAAGTTGATATCGTATTCACCAGCATTCATTTTAGCGATTCCATTCTTGAACGGCACAGAAGTGATCTGAATCGTTAGTCCTGGCAAGTTCTGTTGCAGCTGTCCTTGCAAGAATTCCATATTACTCTTTGCCGCGTCCGTATCATAACCAAGCAATTCTAACTGAATGCTATCCTGACCGATTTCTTCCAAACCTTTTTTGAATTCTTCTTGTGCCAATTCTGGATCGAATTGTGTCATGTTCTCACCGCTAATTTCACGGAAATCTTTACCTGTTTCTTCATCCTTCGTCATGCCTTTAGGAACAAAGTAATTAGATGGAATTGAGGTATCCTTCAAAACATCTTTAACTAAACTTTCACGATCAATCGCACTCGTAATGGCACGACGAATATGTTCATTAGCTAATGGCGTTTCCCCACCATCTCTTTGTTGATTCATTTGAATATGGAAAACTGATGATTCTGCTAACTCTTTAAGCTGCGGATCACCCTGAACTTGCTGTACGTACTCGCCACTAATTGGTGCGTAATCAATTTCACCAGATTGGAATAGGTTCATTGCTGTATTCGTTTCTTTAACGACATTGTAGTTAATTTGGTCGAGTTGTACCTTATCCTTGTCCCAATAGCTATCGTTCTTCACTAACTGCCACTCTAAGCCTGTACCATCCCAGTTATCAAGAATAAATGGTCCATTATAGAGGGTGTTATCTGAATTTGTCCCGTATTGATCACCCTTCTCTTCCACAAATTTTTGATTTAGAGGCGCAAAAGAGGTCATTGATAATAATTGTTTCCAGTATGGGTACACATTTTCAAAAGTGACTTCCAACGTGTGATCATCAACAGCCTTGACCCCGAGTTCTTCTTTTGGTTTTTCACCTGCAATAATTTCTGTTGCATTAGCAACTAACCCATCAATCAGAAAGTTCATTGGTGCCGCTTGCTCTGGATCAACAAAACGTTGCCATGCAAATACAAAGTCATTGGCAGTTACTGGATCACCATTTGACCAAGTCGCATCTTCACGAAGTTTAAAGGTGTATGTTTTACCATCTTCGCTAATCTCAGGATCCCCGATAGCCATTGCATTCTCATATTCATTTTCCTCTAAAGTCTTGCGATATAATCCTTCCGTAGTATTCGCTAAGATATCACTGCTGGCAACATCTTCTACCATTGTGGTATCCATTGTTGGTAATTCAGCACTTTCACTCCAGTTAAGGACTTGTTTATCCTCACTATTCGAAGCACTATCGCCGCTATTATTATCAGATGTACTATTCCCCGACCCACACGCCGCTAGTGCAATAGCAGCCAAACCAATCAACATTCCACGCTTAAATTTTCTCATCATGCATCCTCCTCAACACATATTGTTTGAACGTTGAATATATTTTAATAAATTCTGAAAATTTAATCAAGCGTTTTATGATAAATTAGTTATATGTTTCAAAAGTAAAAAAAAGAGTACCCAATATCAATTACTGAGTACCCTTTCCTTTTATTCATTTGTCATCTATTATTCGAAACTTTCCCCGTCGTTCCAGTAAACTTTACCGTCACGTGCTAAGAGAATACGCTCCGTAATTCCTAGGAACAATCCAGTTTCAACAACGCCGACCATTTGGATCAGTTCCAATGCTAGAGCTTTCGGATCATCGATCTGTTCGAGGTGTAAGTCCAAGATGTAATTATCGTTGTCGGTTCGGAAGCGTTCGCCTTCATCCGTCATACGCCATTCTGGTTTGTAGCCTTTCGCTTCCAAACGTTCCTTCAACTGTTCACTACCATTTTTGATGACTTCGATCGGCAATGGGAATTGACCGAGTGTTTCCACGTGTTTACGTTCTTCAGCGAGCCAGACGACACGTTCACTATTGATCGCTACGATTTTTTCTTCGAGAAGGCAGCCACCACCACCTTTGATTCCATCGTTATTATCAGTGAATTCATCCACCCCATCGATCGTTAAATCCACGTGATCGATATCAGTCATGTCGCTCACTGGCATACCGAGAGATTCGGCGAGTTTTTTGGATTCTTCAGAAGTGGCGACGAGTGTCAATTCCAAGTTTTCATCTTTCACGCGTTCAGCCAAGGCTACGATGAAGTATTGTGCGGTTGAGCCGGAACCGATCCCAACCGTCGTGTGATTTTCAACCAATTTCGCGGCAGATTGGCCAACTAATGCTTTATCTTCCATTGATATACTCCTTTTAAAAATACTCTATCTGCCCATTTTATCCCGAAAACCAAAAAAGCGAAAGCCTATTCATGACTTTCGCTTAATAAAACATACTGTGAATTTATTATATGAGTGGGAAGTAGTATGTTTTTCTATTCAGCGACTGGTGCGTCTGCGGTCAATTCTACCGTCGCCCAGTTCGCTATGGTGGCTTTTGTATTGTCATTTGACGCATTGAAGAATTTCACACGTTTGTTGACTGGTGTGACCTCAACCGAGAAGCGCAATGGAATCTCTGCCGGATCGTCCACATTGTATTGTTGCCATTCTTTGAACAACTCTTTGTAGTAGTTTTCATCTTCGAAGGCTTTAGTGGTACTCATCTGTGCCAGGATGTCTTCACTTTTTTCGGTAGCGTAACGTGTCATATTCATTTGACTCGTACGAGAGAAGTTTTCTGGTTTTGGATTGGTACCCACTGACCACGCTAGCATGAACACATCGATACTATCATCATCATTCTCTATACGATCGCTCAAGTTATTGAAATCGAGTAAGCGTCCGTCTGTCAATTGAACGTCTAGTCCGACTTCTTTCCATGCTTGCATGTAGTATTGTGACTGTGGTTCAGCAACAGCGTCACCACCTGCCATACCGTAATTGATCGTTAGTTTGTTACCCTCTGGATCTTCACGTAAACCGTCGCCATCGGTATCCTTATAACCAGCTTCATCTAATAATTGTTTGGCTTTTTCTGGATCGTAGTAGAACCCTTTCTGTTCACTATCGTGTAAATCTTGGAAACTTGGCACGACAAGCGAATTGGCATTCCAGCTTAAACCGTGGTAGAAACGTTCACCGACCGCATCATTATCAACAGCGTAACCCATGGCTTGACGCAATTTTGGATCGGCCATTTTTGCATTTGGATCCGGTTCAACGACTCGTTTTTCATCGTTCCATTTACCTAACTTGAAGTCCATGAAGGAGTATGCCATTGCTGGAACGGTTAAGAAGTCGTAGCCTGCTGCATCTTTGTAGTCTTCATAGCTACTGTTCGGCATCCCTAAAACAACATCATACTGTTGGTTCTTCAGCGCTGAAGCGATATTCGCAGACGGTACACGAGTCAGTTGAATTTTATCAATCTTCGGTTTACCGCCGTAGTAATACTCATTCGCTTCATATTCTACGGACTCACCATCTACAATTTGCGTCACGCGGAAGGCACCGAAGCCGATTGGATGTTGACGTAATTGTGGACTTGATGACAATTCTTCCACTGGAATATCTTCCAAATCATGTTTCGGCAGTGCTTCGCTATGTAATCCGCCGCCACCGTATTTCAGATCTGGTGTAATTTCCTTCAAATGATATTTCACCGTATGATCATCGACTTTTTCGATACCAGAGATATGATCGGCTTCACCATTGTGGAATTCTTCGACACCTTCGACATTACCATTTTCTTCAAGGTCAAAATGTAAACTCTGCGAATCCGGTGAAGCATACACTTCATAACCGAAAATCACATCATCTGCTGTTACCGGTTCGCCATCTGACCATTTCAAGTTATCACGCAAGGTCAAGGTTGCCGTTTTATTTTCTTCATCAATCTCAACCTTTGAAGGTCCTTGATCGGTGATCTGGAAATTTTCATCGGTCTTGAGCAATTCTTCGTGAGAGAATTGCATCAATTGTGTATCGTAAGCATCCGATGCTAATGAGAAACTAAAAATACCCTGGAAAGGTGCATCGGTGACTAACGCGACCTTCAATGTACCCCCATCAATCGCTTCGCCTTCATTTTGTACTTCTTCCATAATTCCGACTGCTGGACCTTCTGCTGAAGCTTGATTACTCGTATCGGCATCGCTTTGGCCATTACCGCATCCAGCGATGGCTAGCGCACTCAAGGTCGCTAGCCCGATCATCCATTTCTTGAACTTCATATACAACTTCCCCTTCTTTTGTAAAAATTCAATTATTCTCTTTTTTCTGACAATTTAGATAATAACATGTTTTTATTCTTTCTTCAACAATTATTTATATAAATTTAATATTTTCTGAATTTTTATGGCGGAAGATTTTATATAAAACAAAAACCGGTAAAGGCACACGTTGGCCTTACCGGTTCAATGTCTTGTTATTCGATAATGATGCTTATTCTTACTCTGACAATGGTTCTTCAGATACCAATTGTACATCCGCCCAGTTCGTGCGTTCGGTATCCGCACTGGAAGAGTTGTATGCTTTCACACTCTTGTTCACAGGCGTCACATACATCAAGTAATTCAATGGAATCACTGCTGGATCGTCTACCATGTATTGCTGGAATTTCTTATACTGTTCACGACGATAGTCATCGTTTTCGTAGGCTTCCTGACTACTGATCGCTTCTAACAGCTGATCACTCTCTTCAGTTGCGTAACGTGGCGTGTTCTGCTGTGTGGTACGAGAGAACGATTGTGGCTTCGGATTATTACCCAATGCCCACGATAGGATAAACACGTCAACACTTTCGTCGTCGCTATCGATGCGTTGAATCAGATCCTGGAAGTCTAATAAACGGCCGTTCGTTAACTGTGTATCTAAGCCTACCTCTTTCCACGCCTGTATGTAATACTGCGCAGTCGGTTCACTCGTCGGTTTGCCGCCACCCATCGCAATATTAATCTGCAGTTTTTCGCCTTCAGGTGTTTCTCTCAGTCCATCACCATCAACATCTTCATAGCCTGCTTCGTCTAGTAGTTGTTTCGCCTTTTCTGGATCATAGTAAAAGCCTGGCTGTTCTTTATCATGCAAGTCTTCGAATCCAGGAACGATGACGGAATTCGCATTCCATGTTAATCCATGATTGAAGCGCTGACCGATTGCATCGTTATCTAGCGCGTATCCCATCGCCTGACGCAATTTTGGATTCGCCATCTTCGCATTTGGATCAGGTTCAACCTCTCCCTTGTCAGCATTCCACTTCCCAAGTTTGAATCCCATAAATCCATACTGCAAGGCCGGCGCTGTGAGATAATCGTAACCTGAGATATCCTTGTATTGGTCGTAACTATCTCTCGGCATCGCACTTACCATATCAAACTGGTGATTCTGCAATGCTGAAGCAATGTTAGTACTTGGGACACGCGTTAGTTGGATTTTATCCAATTTTGGTCGTCCGCGGTAGTAATACTCATTAGCTTCGTACTCAACCGATTCCCCTTCAACAACTTCCTTGACACGGAACGGCCCAAAGCTGACTGGTTTTTGACGAATTTGCGGACTCGCGGATAATTCATCAACCGTGATATCTTCTAGGTAATGTTTCGGCAGCACCTCGCTCCATAAACCGCCGCCACCATACTTAATATCCATATTGATTTCTTTCATATGATAGTTAACCGTTTGATCGTCAACTTTTTCGAGTCCTGAGATATGATCCGCTTCGCCGTTACGATATTCGAGTACACCTTCTAAATTACTCATTTCCGTCATATCGAAGTATTCACTGTTAGCTTCAGGTGAAGCAAGAATTTCATAACTAAAAATCACATCATCGGCTGTCACAGGTTCCCCATCAGACCACTTGAGATTATCACGCAATTTGACGGTCACGATCTTATTTTCTTCATCGATTGACATATTTGCGGCTCCACCATCCGTTACGAGATAGTTCTCATCGATGTGGAATAGGCCTTCATGTGAATAGGCCATTAAGTTACCGTCGTAACCCTCTTCTGAGAAGACTTCACTGAATACCCCTTGGAATGGAGAATCATGCACAAGTGCGACTTTCAGCGTTCCGCCTTCAATCGGTTCGCCTTCATGCTCAACGGATTCATTGATCGCAACAGCCGGTCCCGTTTCAGCAGTTTTCTCCGTTCCATTTGAGTTATCTCCAGCATCCTGACTAGCACAGCCTGCAACCACCAAACTACTTGTCGCTAATAATCCGATTAGCCATTTCTTGAACATACTTCTCATTCCCTTCGTTACAGTATTTTATGAAAATGTATTCTAGAGTATAACGGATAGTGCTTACTAATTGCAAGCGTTTATATTAAAAATTCACAAAAAGGTCTACAAGGAACACCAATAGCATCACGCAACAAAAAACGCTACGGCGAATAACCATAGCGTTTGAAACAATAGATTGTACAGAGCCTAACCTAGACGCTGACGCACGTCAGCAGAGCGTTTCAAGGCTTGTCCGACATAGTTAATTGAAATCATCATCACTAGAATCAAGAGCGATGCCGGCAACCAAACCCAGGCGCGGTTCGCTAAAATATCTGGCGATTGTGCATAACCAATTAATGTTCCGAGACTCGGCACAGAAGTCGGTAACCCGAATCCCAAGTAAGAGAGCCCGGTTTCGATACCGATGTTTCCGGCAAAGTTTAAGGTCAGATTGACAATGATCAACGAACTGAGGTTCGGCATAATCTCACGCCACATGATGGTAAAATCGGACGTCCCCATCGTTTTCGACGCACTGACATAATCGCGACGACTTTCGGATAGTGCTTGACTACGAATCAGACGCGCCTGTCCGACCCAGTTGAAGGCCGACATAATAAAGATAAAGGAAGAAACATTGTAGTCACGGATCAATGTGACAAAAACAATGATGATCATGTCGAGTGGCAAAATCATAATAAAGTCGATAATACGCATAATGACATTATCAACGAAGCTACCGTAGTACCCTGCCACGAGACCGACAATAATACCGATAACACTCGTAATTAATGTGATTGAAATCGCAATTAAGATCGAATTTTTCGCCCCGATAATTAGCTGACCGAAAATATCGCGACCGCCCGAATCGGTTCCGAACCAATGCTCGGCACTCGGCGGCATATAGTAGTCTAATAAACTGACCGTCATAACTTCTTCTTGGTCAATAAAGAATGACCAGATGAAAATCCCAAAAATAAGAACGAGTAATAAGATAAGACAGAATAAAGCGACTTTATCTTTCATAAATTCGCGTGCAATGACACGCCAACCGATCGCTTGTTCCGGCTGATCGTCTGATACTTGCGGTGAATCTACCACAGCAATATCCTTTGCATTATCGATAGTTTCCTGTTGTTTTTTTAATTTTGACATGTGTTTCACCGCCTAATCAATACGAATTCGAGGATCTACGATGCTCAAGATGATATCTGAAATCAACGTCCCAAAGAGTACCATGATTCCTGTCAGAAGCATCGTTGCGAGTACGACACTGTAGTCACGGCTAGTAATCGATTGAATAAATAACTGTCCCATTCCCGGATAGGCGAAGATATTTTCAATAAATACTGACCCGCCAATCAACCCCGTAATCTGGTAACCGAATGATGAGGCGACCGGTAAAATCGAATTACGGAAAATATGTTTGGAATAAACTTTTTCAACGGGTACCCCTTTAGAACGCGCCGTCTTAACGTAATCCTCATGCTTGGAGTCAATGACTTCACTACGCAAATACTGGATGATCCCTGTCGTTCCGAGCAATGCGGCCGTAATCGCTGGTAGGATCATATGATAGAAACGATTGGCCACATATTGGAAAGTGCCTTTCGCAATCCCAAGATCCACCGATCCCTGTGTTGGGAACCAACCGAGCTTGTAACCGAAAATCCAGACGAATAATAATGCGAGAACGAACGTTGGAATGGCATAACTGATGTAGTTGTATAACACGACACCGCGATCCAATTTGGAATTATCATAGCGTCCTGCGAGCATGCCGAGTGGTAAGGCGATCGCATACGTCAAAATCAACGTTAAAATCGATAACCAAATCGTATTCCCGACACGTTGGCCGATTAACTGGGTGACGGGCACTTTATACGTAAAGCTCTGACCGAAATCCCCTTGAAAAACATTCTTCACCCAGCGACCATACTGTACGAGAACGGGATCGTTCAATCCCAATTGCTCACGTAAGGCTTCGATCTGGGCAGGATCGGTGTTCGGGTTAATTTTTCCAGAGAAAGGGTCCCCCGGCATCATCTGTGCAATGACGAATACGATGACACTTAAAATAATAATTTGTGGAATCATCAATAGGACTCTTCGTAAAACCGTTTTCCACATTATTCTTCACCTCGATTACTATTCGGATTCAACGCAACATAATGTTCAGCATTGATTGACATCAAATCATACGCACGATCATTCTCGTCATAGTAACGTAAATGATTCTGTGCAGCTTCTGCTTGAACCTGGCGTTGCAACTCAAGTGTTGCCTGACGTTTCGTTGGATCCGTCTGTGGAATCGCCGCTAATAATCGTTTCGTATAAATATGTGTCGGATCTCTAAAGATTTCACGACGTGTTCCCTGTTCCACAAAACGACCGTGATGCATAATCGCAATATGATCCGCCATATGCTGGACCACCGCTAAATCATGACTAATGAACAAATAACTAATATTATATTCATCTTGGATTTGTTTCATGAAGTTCAACACCTGCGCCTGCACCGACACGTCCAAAGCCGATGTCGGTTCGTCCGCAATGATTAATTTAGGATCGCTGGCGACTGCACGCGCCACACCGATACGCTGACGCTGTCCACCAGAGAATTCATGTGGATATTTATAGAGTGACTCCTCATTCAAGCCGACAATTTCTAATAATTCAATCACACGATGTTTCATCGCCTGATCACTCAATTTTTTCTCGGAGTAATTAATAATCGGTTCCTTAATAATATCGATGATGCGTTTTTTAGGATTCAAGGCCGACGTTGAATCCTGAAAAATCATCTGTACGGCTTGGTTAAATTCCTTTAATTTTCCACGTTTACTGCGTGCCTTGTGGGTGACGTCCTGACCATCGTAGAGAATCTTTCCATCGGTGACATCTTCTAAGCCAACGATCGCACGACCTATCGTTGTTTTTCCTGAGCCAGATTCGCCGATTAAACCATATGTTTTACCAGGTTCGATTGACAAACTAACGTCATCAACGGCGTACACCCAATCCTGAATCGTGTTGAAAAAACCGCCGCGGATTGGGAAGTGAACTTTTAAGTTTTGAATTTCAATCACTGACATTATGCTTCACCATCTTCAAATTCGAAATCCTTCCAGCACGTGCATCTCACGAGATGTCCTGGTTCTACTTCATGTAACGTTGGATTTTCCTCATGTGCTTCTGCAGGCACCCATGGAATACGATCCGCAAAACGGCAGCCCGTACGCGGAATATTTCTGAGTGATGGTACCGTTCCCTGAATCACATGGAGATTGTCACGCGCTTCGCCACCGTCTAGATCTTGAGGGATTGACTTCATTAATGAGCGCGTGTATGGATGCAGCGGATTTTTGTAGAGTGTGAATACGTCCGCTTCTTCCACAATCTGCCCTGCATACATCACCGCGACACGATCCGCCATCTGCGCCACCACACCTAAGTCGTGAGTGATCAGGATAATACCGGAATCGCTCTTCTTCTGGATATCTGTCATTAATTGTAAAATTTCGGCTTGAATAATAACGTCCAATGCGGTGGTCGGTTCATCGGCGATAATAATATTCGGATCATTCGCCAACGCCAGAGCGATCACTACACGCTGGCGCATCCCACCGGACAATTCATGAGGATAACGTTTATAAACACGTTTAGGATTTACAATTTGAACCCGATCCAATAATTCTAATACACGCTCATAGCGCTGTTGTTTATTCAAATCGGAGTGATAAAACAATGATTCACTAATCTGTTCACCGACCGTCATCAATGGGTTTAATGACCCAATCGGATCCTGAAAGATCATACCGATATCACGGCCACGTAATTCGTTATATTCGTCTTCCGTGTACTCTAATAAATTTTTCCCTTTATAGAGAACCTCTCCAGTAATGCGTGTGTTTTTGGCATCATGCAATCCGACAATGGAGGTCGCAAGTGTACTCTTTCCACAGCCTGATTCCCCAACAAGCGCGAGCACTTCATTGCGATGCAGCGTAATTGATGTGTCATCAACCGCATTATAATAGTTATCACCCGTACGATAACCCGTACTCAAATGATTCACCTGTAGCAACTCTTCCTGACTCATCGGCTCCCTCAACTCCCTCTGTATTTTTTGATTTGTATAAATATTCTTTACGAATTGTGTAATATATTACTGTAAATGATAAACAATTTCAACAATTTGTAAAAGATTCTTAGATTTATCTATATGATAACACGACTATGCTATAATCATTCTATCAAGGAGGTTTGCGTGATGGCACAAACAAAGATTGAAACACTACAACAACACCTCCAGGAAGCATCTCTCGACGTAATGATCGTGAGCGATCCTGGAGCGATTTCCTATTATCTAAACATTGAATTCGACCCGATGGAACGTCTATGGTTGTTCCTCGTGCCACAATCCGGTACGCCACAATTGCTTGCTAATAAATTATTTGTATTCGATGATCCCGAGGGCGTCGATGTGACATGGGTATACGATAGCGATGCACCGATCGACATCCTCAAAGGCACCGGTCTCTTCGACAGCGCCAAGCAGGTCGGTGTCGACAAGCAAATGATTGCCGGTCAGTTATTGCCGTTAATCAAGGCGTATCCTGAGATCATCTTCGCGGTAGCGAGTGATATTGTCGATGACCAACGTGCGATCAAGACACCGGAGGAACAAGAAAAAATGCGCATTGCGTCTGAAATCAACGACCGCGCAATTGAACGTTTGATCAAGGAAGTCATTCCTTATGGTGTCAGCGAGATCGAAGCCTGCAATGAGTTACTCCGCCTCTACAAAGAGGAAGGCGCCAACCAAGGTTTCAGCTTCGAACCGATTGTCGCATATGGTGCGAATGGTGCGGATCCACACCACGAACCGGACGACAGTTTACCTAAACTGGGCGATTCCGTGGTCATTGACGTTGGTTGCCGTCATGACTTCTACTGCTCGGACATGACACGTACGGTTTACTACGGCGAACCGAGTGAAGAAGCGAAGAAAATCTACTATATTACTCTCGAAGCGCAGGAACGCGGACTTAAAGCAGCCAAAGTCGGCGAAGCATTGTCAGCAGTTGACTTAGCCGGTCGCGATCACATCGACGCTGAAGGTTACGGTGAATACTTCACGCATCGTATCGGTCACTTCATCGGTCGTGAAACACACGAAAAAGGTGACGTGTCTTCAAGTAACCAGACCAAAATTCAAGCGGGTAACTGCTTCTCTGTTGAACCGGGCATTTACCTTCCAGGTAACACGGCCGTTCGTATCGAAGATCTTCTGATCGCTACCGAAAAAGGTCCGGAAGTGATTAACCACTACACCAAAGAACTACAAGTCATCGAACCAAAAACAAAATAATCATAAAAAAGCATGATTCGAGACGTCGCACATTGATTTTGTGTGAAGCATTTCGGTATCATGCTTTTTGTTTACTAGAATAATATATCGATAACGCCAGGTAACAGCCAGATGACGAGCCAAACCGCAATAATAATTAGAACGAGGACGAGAACGTGGCGCCAGGAATAAGAATTTCCCGACCAGAACCACTGTCTGCGCTTCTGCTTTTCATAGAAGATTTCTGTGGTACTCTGCACTTGGAGCGAGTCGTCACAGTGCGCCACCGACGTATCCGTGAACTGCTCACGATCGAACGTCGCCGTATCCTGTTCGACGGTCCGCTTCATCTTCTGTCGTTCATTGCGTTTCTGTTCACGCTTGCGTGCTTTGACACCCTCGCGATACGTTTGTCTGCGCATCTCTTCACCTCCGTTATCACTCAAGAAAGGAATGTCATTCATGGTTCAAGGAACACATCGTCCTACACATTGTACAATATCTTTTCCCGCATTGCGTCATAATTTAGAGACGATTAAGCGCCGTCTGTCCGAAAACACCAAAATATCTGCAGTCATCAAAGCTGATGCATACGGTCACGGCGCAGTTCCCGTCGCAGAATATCTCGAAAAAGACGATGCTATTTATATGTTTAATGTTGCCATCAGTGATGAGGCGCTGGAACTTCGTCAGGCCGGCATCGTTAAACCGATTCTGATTCTCGGTCATACCGCTGTCGAAGATGCTTGGCTGCACGCTGCGGAATCCATCACCGTGACGATTTCATCCGTTGAATGGCTCAAACAAGCGTTAGATATTAAACCAGCCGGTGTGCCAGCTTTACCGATTTTCCTTAAAATTGACAGCGGTATGGGACGTATCGGTGTGCGGAACGCCGCGGATGGCCAAGCAATTATTGATTTTATCACAGAACATGAAGACAGCTTCCGTCTCGAAGGTATCTTCACGCATCAATCAACCGCAGACGGTGACAGCACGATGGAAGTTGATCATACCGAAATGCAGACGTCGCGCTTCACAGAAATCATCGATCAACTCGACTTCAGTCAATTATCAAAACGCCCGATCATCAGCCAATCCAACTCCGCCATGGCGATCTGGCGTCCCGAACAGTCTCT
The DNA here is from genome assembly GCF_053762225.1 of Aerococcus vaginalis. Classification (NCBI taxonomy): domain Bacteria; kingdom Bacillati; phylum Bacillota; class Bacilli; order Lactobacillales; family Aerococcaceae; genus Aerococcus; species Aerococcus vaginalis. The sequence continues at coordinate 12,349 of NZ_JBSMYC010000004.1, read as the reverse complement.
CGATATGATTCGTCTCGGTTGTGCACTCTACGGCATCAACCCATCGAATGGTGCACACACGCTACCCGAAGATGTCGACTTGAAACAAGTGATGTCCTGGGAGACCGAACTCGTCTGGGTCAAACAGATGGAACAGGAAGATACCATCGGATACGGTGCAACTTACACTGCTGAACCTGGTGAATGGATCGGTACGATTCCAGTCGGCTATGCGGATGGCTTCAACCGCAAACTTTCAGGATTTGAAGTGTTAATTGATGGCGAACGCTGTCCAATCATCGGCCGCGTGTGCATGGATCAATGTATGGTGCGCCTACCTAAGGAATTGTCGATCGGTACGACCGTCACCCTGCTCGGTCAGAACGACGATGCCTTTAATTCGATTAATACGATGAGCGTCCCACTCGAAACCATCGATTACGAAGTCGTCTGTGCCATCAGTGAACGTGTCCCACGTCAATACGAATACTAATCCCCAAAACAAAACACCGAACGCCAAATTGCGCTCGGTGTTTTTGTGTGCTTAGAGATCTTCAGCACGGTAGGTATGATAACCTTCATAATGGTAACTCTGGTCGATCCCTTTCATATATGTTTCACGCCTATCCGTGTCGGTTATCAATGCGCTGCGCAATAATGTTTTAATTTCTAAATCATTAATCGGACTGCGCATCATCGCCTGCAGATAGTCCTGTTTATCAATTTGTTGCCAATCAATGACTTGTCCAATCGTTTGTTTCAACAGATGATCCAACCACAATCGCACACTGCGACCATTCCCCTCTCGAAAGGGATGTGCAATATTCATCTCGACATACTTTTCGATGATGGCACCAAATGAATCTTACGGCATCGCTTCGATCGTCTGCAACGCGGCGTCGAGATACATCACGGACGCAAAACGAAAATTACCTTTTGCGAGATTGACCGTACGTCTCTTGCCGGCGAATTCATACATTTCTTCAAATAAATAACAATGAATTAAGGCGAGCGTGTTAAACGTTCCCGCTTCAGCGTTATCAAGTATTCCCTCATCAAATAACTGAATCGCCTTTTGTTTACTGAGTCGTTCTTCTGCCTCTGCTAAAGCAGCATCAGATATCAGTCTTAATTTATTTTCTAAAACCATTATTGATTTTGCACGACAACGTCATCCAAGATCTGCTTCATACGCGGTGCCAAACCGTGACAAGATTCGACGCTCAAGGAACATACCGCCACACGGATTCCTTTGTTTGATTTCACCGTGAAGATGTTTTGGTTCATCATTTCGGCGTGGAACTGATCACGAATCTTCGTGTCAGGCACTTCCAATGTCACGAAGAACCCTTCTTTGTACGGGTAGTACGGTAGGCCACATGCATTCGCTTCGGAAACGAAAATATCACTGCGTTTCTTCAACAAGTCGATCGCCACAGATTTTTCTGCCATGAAAGCATCGTAGTTCTCAGTCGTCACATACGTGAAGTTCTCCATCGCAGCATTCGGGATATTACTCCAGATGGCACGCGCTTCTTTTTCCAAGATGATTTCGACTTCGCGAACGGCCTCTTGATGCTGTGCCAAGATAATCGCCGCACCACAACGCAAACCGTATGAGGTAAACCCTTTACTACAGCTGAACGTCAATACCGCCATCACATTCTCGTTAAACTGGTTGAACGTTTCCATGTAATCACGACTGTGTTCGAGATCGTAGGCGTAATCGATGTAGGCAATGTCATTCAAGAGAACGACCGGCATTTCTTCGCCACATTCATTCAAGAACACCACAACTTCCTCCCATTCGGAAACGGAAAGTGAGTACCCTGTCGGATTCTGACACGGGTCATTAATCACCACGAAGAGACGCTCCTGCTCAGCCATCACTTCACGACAGACACGTTTAAAGTCGTCCAAGTTGAAGTGATTACCATCGAATAATTGGTAGGTCGCCTGCTTCAAATTACTCATTTCCGCCATGAGCTTGTAGCTACCCCAAGCGATCTCTGGCAAGATAACCGTCTCGCCCGCTTCCAATACCGAACTCATGGTCACTGAAATCGCACCGCTCGCCCCTGGTGTAGCAACGACAGAATGAGCCAGTGCTGAATTCACATCACCGAGCACCCAGTTGTAAACCTGTTTACGGAAGGAGGGATTCCCGGTAAAACTTGATGCATACGCTGCTTTGACGTCTTTACTGATTGCATCGTACGGTTTGAAGACACTATCGAAAGCAATAATCTTACCGTCTTCGCCATATAACGTACCGATCGTTGCATCAACAACATTTTCTTTGCCATCGCGTGCTTTGGCTGCGTTGGCTTTTTCGACAATACTGAATACTGGATCCGCAATTGGAACCTTGTTGATATTTTCTTTGATGAAGGACATGGCCTTTCCCGCTTCCTAATTAATTGACTTGTTTTTCGAGAGATTTCATGATTTGATCGACAGCTTCGTCTTCAGTGCGAACGAGTTCTTGGTAGTAACGGTAGAGTTTCAAGGCACCGTTCACGTCACCGACCACTTTGAGACGACTCGCAAACGCCTTCAACCCGTTCAAATGGTGGCTATCTGGATAATAACCGAGATGACATTGACTGAGAATCTCTTCGATCTGTTCGCGACTGATGACTTCTGCTGGTAGTGTGTATTCTTCCGCAAATTTCTTCAGACGGTCGGTCGTTTTACCGTGTGGCTCCCAGTATTCAGAAATACGCAAAATCTTCATTGCGGTTTCCTGATCACCCTTCTTCTGGTAGAAACGGGCGATGTAATAGTAGGCACGCGCGAGATCGGTTGGACGCAACGCATGTTTCAACGCATTTAACGCCGTCGCATAGCACATTCCGAATTGATTCAGATGGAGATACAAATGCGCGAGATCTAACATCGCAATCACGTTGTACGGATTCCAGAGCAGTGCCTGTTGGTAGGCTTCCGTCGCTTCTTGCCATTCATTCGCCGCTTGTAAGACACGCGCATAGGAGATATAAATCCCAGAATAATCACGCGGCGTCTGTCTGAGTTCTGTTTCTAGCGGTTCATGGAAATTAAATTCAAAGAGATCGACCGGTCGATAGATGCTGAGGTCACGGACATTCATCGTCGGTTTGTACTGTTTGAATTCTTCCTCCATCGCTGAAATGAAGAAATTCATCTCAAACTGTGCACGTGTCGCCTCATCTTGATCGACCAGACGGAACATCTTATCGATAAATTTTTCATCGGAACGATCGATAATATCGTGCCAGAGATCACTAATCATCTCACGGCGATCAGGATATTGATCGCCCAATACCGTTACCAATCGTTCTAAAAATTCCGGATCGTCACGCAACTGATCAAAGTGTCCGCGCACGCATTCGTAAGCATACGACACATCCACTTCAGGATCGCCGGAAAGGTGTGCTTTGACTTTTTCGAGTAGCTGATCATCCATTGATTTCAATCCTCTCATTTTCCTTTATTGTGGTTGTTGATTTCTTCCGACATCTCTTCGTGAGACATCACCTTCACGAACGACTCCGAATCGAGTCGTGGGCGATAGTCTGCTGGGAACTGCATCATTTCAGACATCGTAAAGATAAATTTCTGTAATTCTTCATCCGACAATGTCCGCAAATACGCGGTCGGAATCACTTCGTCGGACAAGCGACCATTCGGGAGTTTCTTGATAAAGTGCGGCAGGTGATTGAGATCGAAATAGTACGCAAAATACATTTCACTCTGGCGTTCCGTCACCGGCGTCTGCATAAATTCGCTGAGAATGCTGACGAGCGCTTGCTGCTCTAACATATTCAACCGCGCAAAGTCTGGATAATCGGTCCGCATCATGTATGGATAATCCAATACCACTTCCGCAATCTTCCCCTGCTCACTATAAATTTTCAGGACGCGATGGGATACTTCCTGTTCTTCTTCGCCATTCTTCTGCCTAGCGTAGTGTTTTATCGCGACGTAATCCTTCTCGATAAAACCTAGCTCACCTAATTTACTATAAAGTTCATCGATTTTCATGAATAGCCTTCTCTCTCTGGTCCTGACTGAGAAACTTACTGCATCTGTTCGCCGCGCAGGAGACTGTATAGTTCGAGATCATCCAAGCCGTGATTGGTCTTCACACCGAAACGTTTGCGCCCTTCATGCTGAAAACCGAGCGCTTCAACAAACCTTTGTTTATCAACATCACTGGTTGGCATATTACATTCGATGCGTTTCACCTGCACTTGATTGAAGAGAAAGTGAATAACGATCCGACACGCTTCAGCTGTTAGACTATCCAGTTGATACGCATCATTAATGCAGAATTCCAATTCTACACCGTCCACTTTTTTGTGGAGACGACGTACGTAAATTTCACCGATCACTGCATGTGTCGCTTTGACTTCGACGCACCAGTGATAGAACTTCCGTTTGGCGTATTTGACCTGCCAATTCTTAATCACACGTTCTGACTCGCGAACCGTATCGTGCGTACGCCAGGACATATGAGCGGTCAACTGATAATCACCCGCCCAGCGTTGATGCATGGCGTGGGCGTCATCGAGATGGAAACGACGCAGTAACAGGCGTTCGCTCTCGATTGTTTTGGTTCCCATATGGTTCATCGTTCTCTTCCCTCCTCACTTCGGCAAACTGTTCATAATGCTATACACAATTATAGCATGAAACCACCCCAATAGACGGCATAACAAAACCCTCTGACCTAAAAATACAGAGGGTTTAATCAAAAATTAAGCATTTACCGGTAGAGATTCACCGATAGCTTCCAAGCGACGCTCAACTTCTGCCTTGTACCAGCCCATCTTCGCAACGAAGCGGTTGCGTGGGTGAACACGGCATTCGTGGGAGCAGCCACCGAGGTATTTCTCTTGGTTTTCTTCGGATGCTAAGATCTGACGGTTACATTCTGGGTTACCACAGTTCACGTAACGTTCACATGGTGTACCGTCGAACCAGTCACGGCCGATGATTGATGGTGACACGTGGTTGATCGGTACGGAAATACGGTCATCGAAAACGTACATCTGACCTTCCCAGAGGTCACCCTGTGTTTCAGGATCCTGACCGTAAGCTTCGATCCCACCGTTCAACTGACCGACATTATCGGTGATGCCTTCGCGAAGAATCCAACCGGACAATTTCTCGCAGCGGACACCACCGGTACAGTAAACGACAACTTTCTTGTCCATGAACTGTTCCTTGTTGTCACGGAGCCATTGTGGCAACTCACGGAAGGCACGGATATCTGGACGTACGGCATCTTTAAAGTGACCGAGATCGTATTCGTAGTCATTACGTGTGTCGATAACGATCGTTTCATCATCCAAAATCGCATCGCGGAATTCAGTTGGTTTCAAATGTTTACCTGTCGTTTGGTTTGGATCGATATCATCCTCTAACTTCAAGGAAACGATCTCTGGACGGTAACGCACAAACATCTTCTTGTGCGCGTAACCGTCTGCTTCATCGATCTTGAACCATAAGTCTGAGAACTGTTCCATCGCGTGCATGTGATCCATGTATTTCTGAGTCACTTCTTTAGGACCAGAAACCGTTCCATTAATCCCTTCGTCACTGATCAAAATACGGCCGCGTAAACCGATAGATTTACAGAATTCGAGTTCTTGATTCTTGAATTCTTCAGCGTTTTCGATCGGTGTGTATTTGTAATAGAGTAATACTTGAAAATCATGTGTTTCTTCTGACATGTTCTTGCCTCTTTCTCACCTATAATCATTATCGTCAGTGCGCAAAACGCACATTCGCTCTTCTATTTTAGTTGACGGTAATTCATTGTGTCAAATCACAGACGGATGCTAAACTTTGCTATAATTAACACAGAAGTTTACGAAGGAGCGATCACCATGCTTACCAAAGAATGCACCCGCCATGTCATCGAAGAAATCATTAAATTATTCCCAAACGCTGAACCGGCCCTGAACTATGAGAACCCGTTCCAGCTCGTCTGTGCGGTACTGCTCAGTGCGCAGACGACCGACATCGCCGTCAATAAAGTCACCAAAGACTTATTCCAAGATTTCCCAACACCGGAAGCCATGTCAAAAGCCACACCTGAAATCATCGAACCCTACATTAAAACAATCGGCCTCTACCATAATAAGTCGAAATATCTCGTTCAAACCGCACAGAAACTCGTCAACGACTATCAAGGACAAGTGCCAGACAATCGCCGTGCGCTCGAATCACTCCCAGGCGTCGGACGCAAAACGGCGAGCGTCGTACTGAGCGTCGGTTTCGATATTCCTGCATTCGCAGTGGACACGCACGTCTCACGCGTCTCCAAACATCATCACATCGCTGAACCGAACTGGACACCGCGCCAAATCGAAAAACGCGTCTGCGAATGTCTGCCGGAATCCGAATGGCTCGATGCGCATCTCGCGATGATTCTCTTCGGCCGTCAGATCTGTCATCCGAAGAATTCAGAATGCGAAAACTATCCACAACTCTACACGTGCCTTACTGAAGAATAAGTAAAGCGTATTGCAGAATAATTCCTGCCATTAATCCCATGAACGGATCGGTAATCGCGGTGAGAATGATTGTGAGCCCACCAACCAAACTGCCTGCCGTCAACGCGGCAACGGCATTATCCGGGAAGACCACAAAAACACCGAGAATGAAGAGGAAGCCAGCGAGTGATTCTTTCGGAATGTAGCGGCTCATCTTCGGCAATAACTTGATGAACATTACGAATGCGATCAATGCCGTCATTAAGACGTTCGCGAATACTGGATGCGGCGCTGCACCCGTCGCTGAAATCACACCACCAACCGGCGCACCACCGAAGAGCGCTGACACAAAGTTACTGATCCCTTCGATAATATTCATATGATTGATATTGGCAGGGTTCGGCGTAATCCCCGTCATCTGACCAGTAATCAAACCGTAAGACAAGTTCCCCGCAATATTCAACGTCACAAAACTCAATACCCCACGCGCAATCTTGAATGACAGTACTGGTTTAATTGGTTTCTCCAATTGATCGGCCGTCTCGGTTGCGCTTTTTTTGATATCGTCACGATACATCACATAATAAACCAGACTCGAACCAAGCACGGAGGCTACTACCGTCCATGCCAAGTTGCCTGTTACTAGATAGACAACGAGCGCAATCGCTAATGAAGAATAGCCGACCGCACGCTCATCTTGAATATTCTGCCAGCCGATCTTCGATAACATGAGTCCGACCCCTGCCATCATACCGGCAAGAACTTGCTCACCCGCAAAATCAGCGAGCCAGTTTGAGAAGGAGGTCATTCCCACCAAAAGCAATAAGATCGATGACCAGATCAAAATGTGTCGACGTTCTCTCGAATCCTCACCGATTGTTCCGATCAACGCCAAAGACTCTGCCTGAAACGATAACGGTGCGACGTTTGTAAACACTACGCTCAACACCGCCGCAATCGCGAACGCCCATGCACTCGCCGTCATCGAAAAACCGAGTCCCATCGCCATAACCCCTTGCGAGATACTATTCAGCGACTGCCCTAACACTGCCAAAATATCTTGAATATATTCCGCCATAACACTACTCCTTTGAAAAAAGATAATCCTATTTTATACGAAAGTAATGAAAGTAGATAGCTGATATTGTATAACCAAAAAACACTAAAATTTAGCGTTGAAACCATAAAATCTGTTTTAAATACCGATTTGATACAGTATAATGACGTAAATAGGAGGTTATCATCATGCATACTGAGGAAAAGAAACTCAATCTACTTCAATTAGAGATTTCTGGTCATCCCATGTTTGAGGACAATACGATATTTTCCCTAGTCAATGAAGATCGCGTATTAGATGATGATAAGGATAGACTGCATCATCTCTTCAATAACGTGTGGACAAACCAGCTCATTACATTAATCGGGAAAAATGCGACAGGAAAAACCACAATTCTGAAAACAATTATTGGTGTATTAACTTTGTTACTGCATCATAAATCAATTGATCAGACACCGCTGACGGATGTGCTTATCGGTAAACAGCCTATCACTTTCACGATCTATCTCTATGGATCAGATGGCATCATCTATAAAGATGTGATTACCTTCGAACGTTCAGCGATGAACCAATGGCTGATCATTTCGGAAAAAATTTATCAAAAGAAAGCCAAAAAGACGATGCCTAAAAAACAGCTCTTTGACTTTTCAGAAGTTAAGAAACCACAGATTGATAGAAATAAACTTGATGATGTGGCGGCATCTATGCTCGCTAATGATGATTCTATATTCAGAACGATCGTCAATCAGAACGAATACCAGATTCCGTTTATTATCGATACCTTAGCGTTCACCAATGTTAATGCATTGTTCTATCCCTCTGATGTACCTGGTGAAATCTTACAATTTTTAGATCCGACTATCGAATACTTAAAAATTGAAAAACTGAAAAATGACGATGGAGAGCGTACGCTTTTCTATCGTCTAAAATTTAAAAATCATCCGGAAGAATACACCGAAACGAACTTCGCAACGATTGAACATTACCTCTCATCGGGTACAGCAAAAGGGGTGACGCTATACGGTAATGTATTATTCACTCTCCAAACTGGTGGTATACTCTTCGTCGATGAATTAGAGAATCATTTCAATCATGTGATCGTACAATCGTTTATTGAATATTTTGTTGACCCAACCATCAATAAACATCACGCAACATTGATCTTCAGTACGCACTATTCAGAGTTATTGAGTAGTATCGAACTGAATGATGAAATCTACTTCACCAAACGTGATCGTCATTTTGCGCTACAACGTTATTCTCGCGCTGATGTTCGCAAGGATCTCAATCGCACGGATGTATTCGATTCGAATTATCTTGGGGATACCGCGCCAAACTATGACGCTTATATGGCTCTGAAAAAAGCGACACGACAGGCGGTGAATGGGGAATGATCGCATTAATCGCTGAGGGAGCCGCTGAACAAGCCATCTTAACCGCATTATTAGATCATCATGCATTAAAATTTGATTATGAAGATCTAATAGAAGAAAAAGTCTTACGAACCCGAAGCGCCAAATCATTCGCTAAGCATCATCTAAACAAAAGCTTTGGTGAGAAAGTAACGATTTATCGTGTACTTGATTCTAGAAAAGAAAACTTCAACTTATCACCAGCTTATTCAGTAAAAGTAGAAGCAACTTATAATGTCCGTACACGTCCTGAAATCGAAATTTTACATATCATTTATCACGATGACTATGAAACATGGTCCAACGACAAGAAATCAATCAAACCCAGCGACTATGCTAAACAGCACTACAACGATCTCAAAAATATTAAGAGTTTCGATGAAAATTTTGATTTCTGGAATAAAAATTTTAACGAGCTCATTTCAGTCCTCAAAAAGTATAAATCCATACGGAAAAAAGGAGATAAAGATGAACTAACCCTTGCTGACTTATTGAAATGATCTTGTACAAAACAAAATCGTACGCCCTACGCATTGGTCGTGTGATTTTTGTTTCATGTACCAAAAAGAGCTCCAGACTCAGTGAGTCCAGAGCTCTCAGGGGTGTTATGAAGATGAATGTTAGTTCATCTGATTAGTGTTTTCTCTTCAATGAGAAGGCAGCACCAATACCAGTCATCGCTAAACCTAAGCCCAAACCTGCAGCTGCGAAGCCAGTTTGTGGCAATGTTGCAGTTGCGCCTTCAGCTGGTGTAGCAGCTTCTGTGATAATGACGTTCGTGACATTTTTTGCTTCATTCGTTTTATCAGAATGTTTATCCACTGTGCCTTCGCCTACAACAGTTGTTGTAGAGTCTTCGGCGCCAGTCGTTTTGTCTGAATGCTTGTCGATCTCACCTTCGCCTGCAATGGTAGTTATAGAATCTTCAGCACCATGTGTCTTATCTGAATGTTTATCAATTTTATCATCACTAAAGGCATCCGCATTTTTCTCTGCGAATAGTTCGAGGTGTTCATCGATACGTTTTTCAACATAATCTTTTCCTGGTTCGTCAGCCCAGAAGGCCACCATACTACCGACTGTTGGTAGTTCTTTGCCGTCTTGTCCGAGGACGTCATCGAAGCCAAATTTATCCATACCTTCTTTGGCCATTTCCAGAGAGTACCAACCTTGATCTTTCTGGTGACGTCCCATGACGAAGTACCAGTTATCGTTAGTATTCAAGATGTCAAAACCTTGTTCTACCAAGAAACTTGCGCTGGCCGGGTTGTAACCATTCCAACCGCTTGTCCAGAATGATACGAGGATATCCGTGTCGATATCACCTTGATCCATTGTCTTGTTGTAGTAGATACCATCATTGAATACCATTGGACGTAAACCAGCATCTTTGATCTGTGCGGCCATATCATTCAAGTACTGAATGAAGTCATCATAGAGATCGTTCGCAATCAAGGTATCGAAACCATTACCGCTCACAAGCGCACTACCCAAGTCATTCGCGTATTCATCCGCGCCGAAGTTGAAGATTTCAACATGGTCATAGGCTTTGAAGTAGTCGATGTATTTCTTCGTCAATGCTTTGGTGAAAGCTACAGCTTCTTCACCAGCGAGATTTAATGTTGTGTTTGATCCCTTACCTTTTAATGTGAAACGCGCATCTTCAATACCGATAGCTTCCATCGCGGTCACGATCGCATCCATGTGGCCTGGACTGTTGATTCCTGGAATAATATTGATGTCTTTTTCTTTGGAGTAAGCCATCAATTCATCCATTTCATCCTGAGTGAAGTATTCACGGCCACCAGCTGGTTTGTACCCTTTACGCTGACCAAATTCTTTGTTACCAGCGATCAAACCTTCGCGCACTTCTTCATCTGTGTATGTCTTTGTTTCAGTCGTAACACTCATATCATCAAGGAAGAAACGGAAACCATCATTACCTAGTAACAAATGTAGATCCGTATAACCTAACTCACTCATCTTATCGATGATATGTTTCACTTCGTCGGTAGTAAATGAACGACGACCAGCGTCGATGGAGTATACACGTTTAGGTGTTACTACAGCCTCTTTATGAACATATTCATCATCAGCTTCAGGAGACATTGCCGTATCCCCTTCTACCTGTTGCTGTTGTTCCTCATCTACTGGTTCTTCCTCATCTTCATCTACCCATGTTGGCGTAATTTCTTCGCCAACAGCCTGAGTCTCAACTTCAGTATCTTCCAGCGTTTGATCTTCAATCTGTGTCGATTTCTCAGTTGTTTCTGGAATTAATTCTTCATAATCTTGGACTTCCTGCTCATTATCTTCAATCCATCCTGAAGACTGTATCGTTTCTTCTTCAATGACGCTGACTTCTTCTGTTTTTAGTTCGGATTCATCAATCCATTGAATATCCTCTGCGTGACTTGTTTCTGCAGCATCTACAGCAGAATGACCACCAATCAAAAATCCTGCCACAGCTACTGAAGCCACGCCGACCGATAAACGTTTAATTGCATAGCGACGCACGTGATCACTATTTTTTCTATCAAGCATTACGCGATTATTTTTCCCAAACATTTTTAGCCTCCGTCCATTTTTTCATAAAGCGGTTACAATCACATTTCATTATACTTAAATAAATACAATTAATAAAGCGTTATCCGAGAAATCAAAAAAGAGCCCCAAACTCAATGAGTCCGGAGCTCTTAATATTGTTATAAAGATGAATATTAGTTCACCTTATTAGTGTTTTTTCTTCAATGCGAAGGCAGAACCGATACCAGTCATCAATGCACCAAGTCCTAACCCTGCCAAACCAAGGTTCGTCTGTGGCAAGGTGCTCTGTGCTTGAGTCATTTGATCTTCAGATGTTTGGTTGCCGTTTTGAGCAACTGTATCATCTGTAACTACAGCACCATCAACGACACCATTACCTGTCACACTATCATTGTTTGAAGGTGCTTCAGTATCTGGTGTATGACCGTTTCCGGTTGCTGAGTCATCCTTACCAGGCGTATCTGTAGATGGTGTTTCTGCGTCTACCCACTCTTCTTCAACAACTGGTGCATCTGGCGTATCGTTATCGATTGGAAGATCTTTCAAGGAAACTTCTACCCATGAACCATCGGGTTGTTGGAACTTCGCCGTTTCGTCGTCTACGATCTGAACGTTGATTGGAGTCCCAACTTGCTCTGTCAATTCACTGTAACTTGGGTTTGGCGTGTTGCTGTCTGCTGGAGTGATCTTGTCCCATGAACCATCTGGGTTCTGGTCTTTTTCTTCACCATTGACACCAACTTGAACGTTGATTGGAGTCCCAACTTGCTCTGTCAATTCACTGTAACTTGGGTTTGGCGTGTTGCTGTCTGCTGGAGTGATCTTGTCCCATGAACCATCTGGGTTCTGGTCTTTTTCTTCACCATTGA